>NZ_SMMH01000007.1 GCF_004634215.1 Deinococcus fonticola
GCATGTTTCTGGTCGGCATGCTGCTTCGCCGGATCCCGGCGAAGCGCTGGGCCGTCCTGATCGCCGACCGTGAATTTATCGGGCAAGAGTGGTTCAATTTCCTGCGCTGGAAGGGAATCAAGCGCTGTATTCGGATTCGGGAAAACATTCTGATCGATGAAGAGCAGGCGCGAAACTACTTTCCGGATGTCCAGCCAGGGAAGGTTCGAGGGTTGTTCGAGAAAGCCTGGGTTGCGGGGAGTTGGATGCAGGTCGTCGCCACCCGCTCTCCTGCGGGAGAGCGGATTCTGGTCGCCAGTGATTTGCCGATCTGGGACACCCTGAGGGTCTACCGCCTGAGATGGACGATTGAATCAATGTTTTCAGCGCTCAAGACGCGCGGCCTCAATTTGGAACAGACGCCTATGACGGCTCCGAACCGACTCAGTCGGTTGTTTGGTCTGTTATGTGTAGCCCTTGCATGGATCATGCGAATCGGCGTCGAGGAGACTCAAGACAAGCCGATCAGGATGATGCGCAAGAAGAATCGCCCGGCCATGAGCAGGGCGAGGTACGGAGCTCGGGAACTGGGACGAGCTATTCGATGGAGCAAGATGTCGTTTCAGACGTATCTTGACCTCTTGAGCACGCCATTTCCTTCACTGGGAGGGCGGAATACTCAACCTGTCAGGTGCTGAGCCCACGCTGGAACGACTTCGTCCCGAAGTCGAATCCTGGGCGAGCGCCCGAAATGCAGCGGGGGTAAAGATCAATTGGCAATTCTCGACCCAGGATGCCCGTCGCAGCTTTGGTAGGCACTATCAAGCTATTCGAATTAATTGAACGCTGTACTAGGCAGAAAAACGCATGTGTTCCTGGTGGGTGTTCACTATGCTCGTGGTATGAGGACAACGGGAGGGCCAGCTCATTTAGCACGTTGAGGAGCGTGCTGATGATGGCAAAACACAGTTATGAGAAGGCGCGTTGGAAACGGCGTGAGGCCCGTCGCAAACGGCCCGCGAACGGCTGGAATCGCTGGTGGCAGGGCTCTGTCGTCTGGAGTCCGCCCGGTTCCGAGAAATGGCCACAGCAGGTGCAGCAGGCTCAGCGAAAACTGGACGCTTCGGTGCATCATGGGCCAAGCGGGTACACCCGCCGTTGCCGCAAACTCTGGCGCAGGCAGGCGCACATGGTCGAGGGCCTCCACCTGCACGGGGCCCACGGTGAGGCGGAGAACCTCGATCCTCAACCCAGACGCCTGGGCGTGATGTGGGCCATCTGGTGACTTCCGACTGGGGATGAGGGTTCACCCATCCACACCGCCCTGACCCCTGGGGTTGCCATTCGTGCGATACTCCGTGTCTGGAATGCCTAAGCGTACAGACCTCCAGACGATCCTTATCCTCGGCAGCGGCCCCATTCAGATCGGGCAGGCCGCCGAGTTCGACTATTCGGGCACGCAGGCGCTCAAGGCGCTGAAAAGCGAGGGCTACCGCGTGGTGCTGGTGAACTCCAACCCGGCGACCATCATGACCGACCCCGATCTGGCCGACGCGACGTATCTGGAGCCGCTGACGCCCGAGTTCGTGGAGAAGATCATCGAGAAGGAGAAGCCGGACGCGATTCTGCCCACGCTGGGCGGGCAGACGGCGCTGAACCTGGCGATGGAACTGCACGAGCGCGGCAGCCTCGAAAAATACGGCGTGGAGCTGATCGGCGCGGGCGTGGAGGCCATCAAGAAGGGCGAAGACCGCGAGCTGTTCCAGGCCGCCATGAAGAAGATCGGCGTGGAGACCGCACGCGGCAAGATGGTGCATTCGATGGAAGAGGCCGTGGAGTACCAGAAGGAGATCGGCCTGCCCATCGTCATCCGGCCCAGCTTTACCCTCGGCGGCACGGGTGGCGGCATCGCGCACACATACGAGGAGTTCCTGGCGATTACGGAAGGCGGCCTGCGCGACAGCCCCGTGACCAGCGTGCTGCTGGAAGAGAGCATCCTGGGCTGGAAGGAATACGAGCTGGAAGTGATGCGCGACACGGCGGACACCGTCATCATCATCACGTCCATCGAGAACTTCGACCCGATGGGCGTCCACACGGGCGACTCCATCACCGTCGCGCCTGCCCAGACCCTCAGCGACGTGGAATACCAGCGGCTGCGCGACCAGTCGCTCGCCATCATCCGCGAAATCGGCGTGGCGACGGGCGGCAGCAACATCCAGTTCGCGGTGAACCCCGACAACGGGCGCGTCATTGTCATCGAGATGAACCCGCGCGTGAGCCGTTCCTCGGCGCTGGCAAGCAAGGCCACCGGCTTCCCGATTGCCAAAATCGCCGCGCTGCTGGCGGTGGGCTACCACCTGGACGAGCTGCCCAACGACATCACCCGCGTGACCCCGGCCAGCTTCGAGCCGAGCATCGACTACGTGGTGACCAAGATTCCGCGTTTCGCCTTCGAGAAGTTCCCCGGCACGCCCGACGGGCTGGGCACGCAGATGCGCTCGGTGGGCGAGGTCATGGCGATTGGCCGCACCTTCAAGGAGTCGCTGCAAAAGGCGCTGCGCTCGACCGAAGGCGACATCCGGGGCGTGTACGCCGAGATGGACGAGGCCGGACTGCGGGCGCTGCTGTACCCCAACCCGCGCCGCATCGAGGCCGTGATCGAGCTGCTGCGCCGGGGCGAGAGCGTGGAGAGCCTCTTCGACGCGACCAAGATCGACCGCTGGTTCCTCTCGCAGCTCAAGGAAATCATGGACGCCGAGAAGGAAATCCTCGACCTCGGCCCCATCGCGGAATGGAAGTACGAAATCTGGCGTGAAATCAAGCGCCTGGGCTTTTCCGATGCGCGGATTGGCGAGATCGTGGGTCTGAGTGAATTGGAAGTCCGCGCCTTACGCAAAAAAGCCAAAGCCACGCCCGTCTACAAGACGGTGGACACCTGCGCCGCCGAGTTCGAGGCGCACACGCCGTACCACTACTCCACCTACGAATGGGAAGACGAGGTGGCCCCCACCGACAAACCCAAAGTGGTGATTCTGGGCAGCGGCCCCAACCGCATCGGGCAGGGCGTGGAGTTCGATTACGCCACCGTTCACGCGGTCTGGGCGCTTCAGGAAGCGGGGTATGAGACCATCATGGTCAACTCCAACCCCGAGACGGTCAGCACCGACTACGACACCGCCGACCGCCTGTACTTCGAGCCGCTGACCTTCGAGGACGTGATGAACATCGTCGAGCACGAGAAGCCCGTGGGCGTGATCGTGCAACTCGGCGGGCAGACGCCGCTGAAACTGGCCCGCAAACTGGCGGATGCGGGTGCGCCCATCATCGGCACCAGCCCCGAGACCATCCACGAGGCCGAAGACCGCGCCAGTTTCAACGCGCTGTGCGAACGCCTGGGCCTGCCGCAGCCGAGGGGCAAAGTGGCCGAAACGCCCGCCCAGGCGCGGGAACTCGCCGCCGAACTCGGCTTCCCGCTGATGGCGCGGCCCAGTTACGTCCTCGGCGGGCGGGCCATGCGCACCGTGCGCAGCATGGATGAACTGACCACCTATCTGGACGAGGTGTACGCCGCCGTGGAAGGGCAGCCCAGCATCCTCCTCGACCAGTTTCTGGAAGGCGCACTGGAACTCGACGTGGACACCCTCTGCGACGGGGAACGTGCGGTGGTCGCGGGCATCATGGAACACGTCGAAGCCGCCGGAGTCCACAGCGGGGACAGCGCGTGCGTCCTGCCGCCCGTGAACCTCAGCGCCGAACTCACCCAGCGCGTGAAGGCCGACACGGAACGCCTCGCGCTCGCCCTGGGCGTCAAGGGCCTGATGAACGTGCAGTGGGCCGTGAAAGACGGCGTGGCGTACATCCTGGAAGCCAACCCCCGCGCCAGCCGCACCGTGCCGTTCGTGAGCAAGGCCGTGAACCACCCGCTCGCCAAGAGTGCCGCCCGCATTGCCGCCGGGCAGACGCTGGAGCAGATTGGCCTGCTGGAAACGCCCACGCCGCGCATGTACTCGGTGAAAGAAGTTCACCTGCCGTTCCTGAAGTTCAAGGATGTGCTGCCCGTGCTGGGGCCGGAAATGAAAAGCACCGGCGAAAGCATGGGCATAGACGCCGACCCGTACCTGGCGTTCTACCGGGCGCAACTCGGCGCGAAAAACTACCTGCCGCTGGAAGGAACCGCCCTGCTCCTCGGGGACGGGCTGGACGACGTGGCCGGAATGCTGAGTGAAGCCGGATTGAAGGTCATTCGGGAACAGAGCGGCGAAGAGTTGCCTGACCTGCTGATCGACGTGACCGGCTCGGCGCTGCTGCGAACCGCCCTGGAACGCGGCGTGCCGATTGTCAGTACGAGGGAAGGAGCCGAGTGGACGGCACGGGCGATTAAGGCCGCCGTGGGCGCGGAGTTGGGCGTGAAGGGGTTGCAGGAGTGGGTGAACGACTGAAATGTCTGAGCCAGAGCAGCTTGTTCACGAAATTTGGCGAGAACCGGACGGCTGCACTGCGCTAGTCATGGCCGAGAAATATTATAATTATTCCCCCCATTATACCTAGACCAGTTGAGGCAAAAATATGGCATATAGAATTGAAGGTCTTACTTTTAACAGTGAAAATCTCCCATTCATTGATAAATCGCAAATCGATTCTATGGGAAACTTCTGTACAATAATTATTGGGAAAAACGGGGTTGGAAAAAGTAGACTTTTGAGGGCGCTAGCTGAGACTCTCATAGCTGGTGGATTCAAGTTGCTAGCGCACAGCGTGATCCGAGGGTACGCTGGCCTCTGTCCAGGAGGGCAATATGCGCTACCACCGAATCACGCTTCCCACACGCTACCGGATTCACGCACTCCACCAGGCTGGGCATAGCCCCACCGACATCGGTCAGCAGCTCGGTTTCCACCGTACCACCATCACCAAAGAACTGAAGCGCGTCACACCATACCACCCCGAACTCGCCCACCAGAACGCGATTGCGGAGCAGTCGCGCCGACACCTGTCCCGCATCGCGCCCCACCTGTGGAACATGGTCACCGCACGACTCAAGGAATTTCACAGCCCAGAGCAGATTTATGGTCGCTGCAAGTTGGAGGGGCAGCCCTGCCCCTCCATTGAGGCCATCTACCAGTTCGCCTACCGCTCCCCGGAACTGACCGCGTTTCTGCGTCAGGGGCGTAAATCCCGTCGTCACCGCTCTTGCACGCGGAAAGCGCCTGAATTGTGGCAGAGCATCACCGAGCGCCCACAGGAAGCCAATAAGCGCAGCGAAATTGGTCATCTGGAAGCTGATTTACTCGAAGGGAAGAAAGGCAAAGGCAGCATGGTGGTGATGGAAGACCGCTGTTCACGCCTGGTCACGCTGAATCTGGTGATGCGCAAGACCGCAGTAGAGGTATTCTCGGCGATGGATGCCGTACTGGACACGCATATCGTCAAGACCATCACCATTGACCAGGGGCGTGAGTTCGTGCTGACCGAGCAACTCGGTCAGCAGTGGGGAGCAGAAACCTACGCCTGCCATGCCCATTCACCGTGGGAAAAGGGGTCAGTGGAGAACAGCAACGGGCTGATACGCCAGTTTTTCCCGAAGGGAACGGATTTTACAGAGGTTAAGTTAGAGGAAGTGCTTGTGGTACAGCATTTACTGAATAACAGACCCAGAAAGGGGTTGGGCTATCGCACCCCACTTGAGGTACACTCCCACCATCAGAGGCGTGCGCTAGCAACTTGAACTCGCCGAATTAAGTAGATAAGCTCAAGCCTCTGCTTTGGCGGCTTCAGCGGGGGCAGGGGAGCGCCTTCGGCGCGATGATGGATGATGGGTTCGGCCTTGCGGCCTGATGGATGATGGGAGGCTGGAAAGAGTGCGGGGCGGGGAGCGGCTTGCGGGCGGCTCCCTTCCGCTTTTACAGCGCCAGATGCAAGCGGATTTTGCCGTCCAGTTCGGTCATCAGCTCTTCAGGAACTTGCCCCAGGCGCTTGCCGATTCGGCTGACGGCAATGCAGGTGATGAGTTCCGTCTGGGCTTTGCTGTCCAGATTGAGACCGGTGCGCTCGGTGGGCAGCAGAAGCTGAAAGTCATAGACGGTGTTCAGGTTGCTCGTGAGTGGAACCACCGTCAGGGCATCCGCTTTGGCGTTGGCGACATTGTTGGTGATGACCACAGCGGGGCGTTTGAAGTCCGGCTCACCAGCGCGGGCGGGGCCGAAATGGGTCAGAAAAATGTCGCCGCGCCGGATGAGTCCTACAGCCATTCGCTACCGTCGCTGGGTTCCAGTCCGTCGGTGTTGCCTTCCAGAAAGAGGGCGCGTTCGGGGTCGTTCTCACGGGCGAGTGCGGTGTATTGCTCGGCCAGTTCCTGTTCCCTGAGGGCTTGAACGGCTTTCACGAAGGCTTCGCTGCGGCTTTCCAGTCCGTGCGTTTGCTGGTAGTCCTTGATGTAACGGGCGATATCGGGCGGCAGGCTGATGGTCATGCGTTCGGCGTTCTGGTAAGTCATGCCTTCATACTAACATTCATACGTTCTGGCTTACGCAGATCGAATTCTGGCTCAAGCCTCTGCTTTGGCGGGGAAAAGCGGAGCGGGGGAAGGGGGAAGGACGGGAAGGCGGGGGGATGGGGTTTTCTCGCTCTCTCAGAATTTTCAGTCAGGAAAGCTCTGACAGTCACTTTTCGATTTTTCACCTGTTGGGCTATACTCAGGCATGACTTCCCCTCATCCTCTTTATCTGAAATTACAACCACAAGGACGGGTGCTGATCCCCTCCGAAGCTCGCGCCAGACTGGACGTGAAAGAAGGCGACGAGTTGATCCTGCTGGAACTGGAGGACGGCTACAAGCTCACCAGCCGCCGCCTGCTGGCCCAATCCCTGTACGGCAGCTTGCAGAAAACGGGCGAGATGAAAGACCGGGACTTTACTCAGGAACTCCTGGACGAACGCCGTGCAGAAGCGAAGAAGAAAGGCTGGTAAGGCGTGCTGCTGGATGCCAGTGCCATCATCGCGTTCCTGCTGAAAGAAGAGGGCGGTGCGGAAGTTCTGAACGTGGTGGGGAGTCGCCCATGCTTCGTGAGCAGCGTGACCCTGACGGAAGTTCAGGGAAAGTTGATTGGGAGGGGCGCGTTCACGCCGAAGCAAGTTCAGGCGCACCTTGACCCGCTGCTGGGGCTAGCGCGTGAAGTGGTGTTCGACGCTGATTGTCGTGAAGCTGCCGTGTTCTACTACGCCCGCAAGTCTCCGTATGACCTGAGCCTTGGGGATGCAGCCTGTCTGGGAACAGCGGAAGTCCTGAAGGTGGATGTGCTGACTGCCGAGCAAAACTGGGCCAAGATTCCCGACCTGCCTTTCAACGTTCGCTTGATTCGCTGAGTTTTAACCTTAGCTCAAGCCTCGCTTTGGCGGGGAAAAGCGGGGCGGGGGAAGCGGGCAGAGGGGGAAGGTGGGGGGACGGGGTAGCTCGTCCCTGTTCCTTTCACGGCGTCCATACCTGTCCCGGTAACACCTGCTCGGCCACAGCTCTCAAGTTCGTGTCGAAGGTCATGAACTGAAGTCCAAGTGGAGAGACAGCTTGCGCGGCGGCCAGATGAACGGCGTCGTAGGCCCGCAGAGTGTGTGCCTGCGCGAGCGCGGCGGCGTCCTGCAAGAGTTGCTGGTCAAGAGAAACGTGCCTGAAGGTGGGCCAGTCGTTCTGGAAGGCCGTGACGGCCAGTTGGTGTTGCCTGACGCTCAGGAGCCTTCGCGCTCGCCTGCCTGCCAGTGCGGCCATAGCTTCCACGTAAGTGATTTCATGGCAGATCACGCCGCTGGACTGTTGTTTCTCCTGAATGACGTGCTGATAGTCGGGTTCCTGGGTGTAAATGCGAATCAGGGCGCTGGTGTCCAGATACAGCAGCGTCAAAGTTCCGGCCCCCGGTGTTCCTTCAGAATTTCTTCTATGGGTGGGCCTTTTACAGGAACGGGCGGGTTCAACCCAGTGGGTTTCAGTCCCCACGGTTCGCCACCCAGCAGGCGCAGGGCGCGTTCTCGTGCGGCCTGTTCTGCTTGGTCGGGGACATCAACGACTTGCAGGATGTCGCCTACATCGGCGTGAATGCCGAGTTTCCTGAGTCCAGCGACAAGATCGACGAGGGTGCTAATTTCGACCCGTTCAATGCGGGCGTTGTAAATGGCGTTCACCGTGGCGGGGCGCATCCGGGCAGCCTGGGCCAGTTGCTTCTGGGTGATGTTGTGTTGTCTGAGAAGCCCAGCGAGGCCAATCTGCATCCGTGCGGTCATTGATTACCTCCGATAGTTATTCTATTTCGCTCAAAGGGAATCAACAAGACCTTGAAAGCTCGAAGCTGCTGCTTTAAGCGGGGAAAAGCAGGGCGAGGGAAGCGCCGTGGGCACAGTGATTTCACGCATGGACAGGTGCAGGAGCAATACGCGAAACTTCTGGCCGTGGTGCAAGAAATACCTTTCGATGCGGAATGCCGTGAAAAAGCGGCGTTCTACTACGCCCGCAAATCACCGTATGACCTGAGTCTGGGTGACGCTGCATGTCTCGGAACAGCGGAAGCCCTGAAAGTGGACGTGCTGACCGCTGAGCAGGGCTGGGCGAAGATTCCTGACTTACCTTTCCAGGTTCGCTTGATCCGCTGATCCTTTAGCCCATGCTTATAGCCTCTGCTCTGGCGGCCCTGACTTTGGGCTTTATGTCTGGCTGGGCGGGGTGGATTGGACACGCATCATCACCCGTTGGCGGGCAGGAACCTCGGAGAAGTTGTACGTGTAGCGCGTGTACGTCTCCTGCACGCGGGGGTTGGGCAGATGCCTCAGGGCCTCCAGTTGACGCTCTGACCGCCTCTCGGAGAAGTGCGGCTGCACCTCGATCTTCTCCTCCGGGCGGTCTTTCAATGCGTCGTACACCTGTTCCGGGTCTTGCTGGGCCAGGTACAGCGCGAACAGCGTGCCGCTGCCCACCCGCGAGACCGGGAAGTCCGGGACGAGCAGGCGCGGCGTGGGCCACTGCTGCGCGACGACCGCCACGTCCGTGACGCGCACCCGGCCAGCGTTGGGTTTGACGGGGGCCGCGAGGGGTTCGTGCAGCTGGATGACCCAGGTGGCCTGCCCGCCCTGAATGGAGGCCAGCACCTTGTATATGGGTGGCCCCAGCACACTCGACATGGGCAGGTCCTCCTCGAAGGTCAGCAGGCGCCAGTGGCCCTCCATGCTGCTGTCGTCGCCCATGCTGACGCTGTCGCGGGTAAAGGCGGCGTGCAGCAGGCCGGGGCGCAGCACGTCCCGTTCGTGGGCAAGTTCACGGGCTTTCATCTCGTCCCGGCGTTCCTGCTGCTCCGGGGTGGAGCGCACCTTGCGGCGGCGGGTCGGCTGGGGTTTGCGCCGGAACCGCAGAGAGTACAGCAGGAAGATCAGCAGGGCCAGGCTTCCCGCCCCGAGGAGTTGCAGGAACCAGTCGGGCGGGGTCATGCCGACAGCGTACCTGCTTTCCCTGCTGCGCTGTGGGATGGTGCGTCCTGCACGCTAACCGCTCGCGTGCGGCGTCATTCCGTTTCGCGCGGGAAATGGAGGAGGGAATGTTCAGGTTCCGCTTTTTGGCGGAGAATTAGGAAGGCGGCTTACGGCGGGTTCCCGCTTTGCGCTCCAGCTCAGGTTAGCTATTGCCTTCCAGCGCTGTGCCCAACCACCAGTTGAGCGCCTGCTGCTGCACCTGGGGCGGGACGGTGTGGCCCCCCTCGAATTCCACGTAGTGCGGGTCGTAACCGGCCTGTTGCAACTGACTCACGATCACGCGGCTGCACCGGTCGATGGGCAGCACCCGGTCACTGGTGCCGTGCGATATGAAAATCTGTGGCCGGCCCACCTGCGCGGCGGGGTTCAGGAAGCCCGGCGAGAAGCCCAGCAGGTGCGTGAACAGGTCGCCGTTGGCCAGGCCCAGCGACAGCGCGTAGCTGGCCCCGTCGGAAAAGCCGTCCAGCGCCAGGCGCGACGGGTCGATGGCGTAGCGGCTGAACACCTGCTGCAACGCCCGGTCGATGAAGGTCACGTCCGGGCCGTACCCGCCGTGAATCATGTCCCAGGTGGCGGCGCGCGAATCGCAGGCCAGCAGCAGCAGGCCGCGTTCCTCGGCGGCGTCCATGAAAGGCCGGATGGAGTGACTGGCCTCGCTGCCCGCCCCGTGGCAGGCGACCAGCAGCGGGCGCGGGCCGCCTAGCGGGTGACGCAGCGGCACATACAGCAGACCGTCGCGCTGCGCGCCCAGGTTCAGCGGTACGACGCCGCGCACCTCGGGCGGGGGGATCAGTTCGGGGGTCGGGCGGGCCTGTAAGCGTGCAGGGGCCATGCCGGGCATGGTTTCATGCGGTTGCCAGAATCAGGTGATCGTCGGCTAAAGACCTGGGTAAAACAGCAAAACGCCCCCGGTGGTGGGGGCGCTTGGGGCCAGACTCTTTTACTGAACGGTTTACTGCACCGTGACCTGTTTGGTGGCGGGGGGCGTGAAGTTGCCGCCGCCGACAAATTTGGCGCGCAGGGTGTAGGTACCGGCGGGCACGGGGTTGCCCTGGGCGTCCTTGCCTTCCCAGCGGATTTTCTGCATGGTGGCTTCCTCGCCGTTCTGCACGTCGGTGATCACGAGTTGCATGGTGCACAGGGTGTTCTTCGGATCCGGGCGAACGACTTCTCCGGCGGCATTCAGTACCTCGAAGCGGACATCACAGGCGCCGTTCTCCAGGTGCAGGGGGGCCGTGCCGGTGTTGGTAATTACGAAGTCCCAGGTGTTCGCCTCGCCTGCCCGCACGCTGTCTGGCCCTTGCAGGGCGGCGGTCACGGCCAGCGCGGTGGTGCCGGTGGGCAGCGTCGTGACGGTGGGCGCGGCGGGGGTCGTCACCGGGGTGCTGGGAGTAGGGGAGACGGCTGGCGCGCTGGGTGTAGATGTACTGGGTGCAGGTGTACTGGGCCTGGGTGGGCTGGTCACGCCGGGCGGCAGGGCGGGAATGTTGATGACGCTGGTCTGCGCGGCGGCCAGCCCACTCGCGAGGCACACGGCGGCAAGAAGTTTTTTCATGTCTTTACGTTGCCGTGTTTTGCCTGATGTCGGGTGAGGAAGCCTAAAGGAATCACGTGGAAAGTAAAGGATCGGCGCAGGATGTCTATGAAGCGGTTGGGCAGCTTCACGAAGTGGCGCCTTTCAGGGGTGGGCGCTGCCCGGCCAGATGGCGCATGACGCCCAACGCCCCCGCCGCCTATACTTTTCAGGATGATTGACGCGGCCCAGATTGAACACCTTGCCAGCCTCGCCCGGCTGCAACTCACGCCCGACGAGAAAACCGCCATGCAGGAAGACCTGACGCGCGTGCTGGGGTACTTCGCGGAGCTGAACGAAGTGAACACCGACGGCATCGAGGAAATGCAGCGCCCGGTGAACCTCGTGAATGTCCTGCGCGAGGACGTACCCGCCCAGGCCTTCTCCCCGTCGGTGGTGTCCGCGCTGGCCCCGGAAATGCAGGACGGGCAGATCAGGATTCCGCGCACCGTGGAGGCCGAGTAATGCTGGATCTCCGTTTTATCCGGGAAAACCCGGACGCCGTGAAACGCGCCGTACAGGTGAAGGGCGTCGATCTGAACATCGACGAACTGCTGCAACTCGACCGTGACCTGGTCGCCCTGAAGCAGCGCGTGGAGAGCCTGCTGACCGAGCGCAACGCCAACGCGAAACTCGTACCGAAAGCCAGCGCCGATGAGCGCCCCGCACTGATCCAGAAAGGCAAGGACTTGGCCGAGGACATCAGGGCGCTGGAACCCCAGCAACGCGCCCACGAGGAGCAACTGAAGCAACTGCTCCTGCGTGTCCCGAACATCCCGCTGGACGGCGTGCCCGTCGGCAAGGACGACTCCGAGAACGTGGAGTTGCGCCGCGAGGGCAAGTTGCCAGAGTTTGACTTCACACCGCTGGATCAGGTCGAGATCCTGGAAAAGCAGGGCTGGGCCGATTTCGAGCGGGTGGCCCGCGTGTCCGGCAGCCGCAGTTACCTGCTCAGAGCCGAAGCGGCCCTGCTGGAAATGGCGATCCTGATGTTCGCGCTGGATTTCCTGGCCGGACGGGACTTCACGCCCCTGTCCACCACGGCACTGGTGCGCCCGGAAACGCTGGTTCACTCCGGCCACTTCCCCGGCGATGAGGAATCGGTGTACAGGTTCGCGGACGATGACCTGATGCTGGCAGGAACCGTGGAAGTCCCCATCAACAGCCTGTATGCCGGGGAGCAACTGAACCACACGGACTTGCCCCTGACCTTCGCGGGACTCAGCGCCGCTTTCCGCCGCGAGGCGGGCAGTGCCGGGCGGGACGTGCGCGGCCTGATTCGTGTTCACGAGTTCCGAAAGGTCGAGCAGTACGTGATGTGCCGGGCCGACCAGGCCGAGGGCCTGAAGTGGTTCAACACGCTGCTGGGCAACGCCGAGGGCATCTTGCAGGCGCTGGAACTGCCGTACCGCGTCATCCAGAACTGCACCGGGGACATGGGCGCGGGCAAGGTTCTGATGTACGACATCGAAACCTGGGTTCCCAGCGAGGAGAAGTATCGCGAGACGCACAGTTGCTCGTACCTGGGCGACTGGCAGGCCCGCCGCACCGGCCTGCGCTACCGCGACGGGGACGGCAAGTTGCAGTACGCCCACACCCTCAACAACACCGGTATCGCCTCGCCCCGTATTCTGGTGCCGTTCCTGGAAAACCACCAGCAGGCCGACGGCACTGTCCGCATTCCCGCCGCGCTGCGCCCGTACCTGGGCGGCAGGGAAGTGATCGGGAAACCCGTGCGTTAACCACTGCAAGTTCATTCATTCACGCGCCTCAGCCGCTGAAACCGTGGTGGCGCAGATCACATCTTCAGGCGGAAAAGCCATTGCCGTACAGGGCAACGTCAGCAGCGAATCGGACGTGGTGCGGATGTTCGACACCGTGCAGGAGACTTTCGGCCCGGTCACGGCGCTGGTCAATAACGCCGGAATTCTGGAAACCCAGACGCGAGTGGAGAAAATGGACGCGAGTGGAGAACATGAACGCGGCCCGCTTGCGCCGGGTGCTGGAAGCCAACGTGATCGGTTCGTTCCTGTGTGCCGCCGAGGCGGTCAGGCGCATGTCCACCCGTCACGGCGGGGTGGGCGGCGCAATTGTGAACGTGTCCAGCAAGGCATCCGTACTGGGTTCACCGGGCGAGTACGTGGATTACGCCATGAGCAAGGGGGCCATCGACACGCTGACCATCGGGCTGGCGAAGGAAGTCGCTGCCGAGGGCATCCGGGTGAACGCCGTGCGCCCCGGCATCATCGACACGGACATTCACGCTTCGGGTGGAGAGCCAGGGCGGGTGGAGCGACTTGGCCCGGCGCAACCGATGGGGCGCGGCGGCACGCCGGAGGAAGTGGCGGCGGCGGTCCTGTGGCTGCTCTCGGACGCGGCGTCTTACGTCATGGGTTCGTTCATTGACGTGGCGGGCGGCAGATAATGGCCTTCCAGCGCGGTTGACAGGGCATCCTGGCTGGCAACCACCTGATTCCTGCCTTTGGCTTTGGCCCGGTACAACGCCTCGTCCGCGCGGGCGACCAGGCGGCTCAGGTCATCGCCTGAGTGAAGGGTGGTCACGCCGCAACTGGCGGTCACGCGCCCTACCGTGTCGTGCTCGGTGGTGTTCAGCGTCTGCCGAATGCGCTGTGCCAGGGCGGCGGCCTGGCTCAGGGTGGTGGCGGGCAGCACGATCAGGAATTCCTCGCCGCCCCAGCGGCTGGGCGTGTCCTGCTCGCGGGTGCTGCTGCGCAGGAGTTGCGCGAAGTGGTGCAGCACGCTATCCCCGGTGGGGTGACCGTACTGGTCGTTCACGCGTTTGAAGTGATCGATGTCCAGCAAAATGATGCTGCCGGACGTACCGTTCCCCGCTTCAGTCAGCAGGTGCTCGATGGCGCGGTAAGCGGCGCGGCGGTTGGGCAGTTCGGTGAGCGGATCGGTGTACAGTTCCAGTTGCATTTGCAGGCGCTCGGAGTAAATGCGGGTGTAAATCGAGCGGTACCACGACAGCGAATGAATCAGTACCAGTAGAGCCGCGACCGACAGTTGCAGGCGCGTGGCGGAGATCATCAGGGCTGCCGGGTGCGTCTGAATAATCATGACGCTGCACAGCACGACGCTGAGCGTGAACGTTCCCAGGCTCAGGTAACCCGCCAGGCGCGTGCCGAACATCAGGTAACCGATGGTGGTGTTGGCAAGCAGCATCAGGTACGCGGTGACCAGCAGCAGAATCACTTCACTGCTGGGGGTGCTGCGGATGGTCAGGAACTGCACCGTGAAAGTGATGGCGTTGGCGACGTACATGGTGCGTTCAATGGGAGGGAGGGGCCGGTTGCTCTTCAGCCAGTACAGGGTGCCCAGCAGGACGATCAGCAGGGCCGGGTAAAGCAGGTTGAAGGCGGGGTTGTGGGTGGCGTTCTGAAATTCCAGCAGCCACACCAGCAACACGACGGGCAGGCCGAACAGCAGCGCAAAAATATACAGGCGTCGGCGCAGGGCGTCCATGATATCCGGGGCCGTGTGGGGGTCTTCCGGCAGCCAGAACCAGCGGTGAGTGTTCTCACTGTGCTGTGAAGGCAAGTCCGCTGACATGGTCTTTAACTATGACTGGATTGACCGGGAATATCTATTCAATTTCCATGATTGCCTACAGGCGTAATTTCGCACCCATGTTCTTATAGCGGAAGAATACGCTACACTGTGGCATGGACGTTCCCTCAGACGTGCTGGCCGACACTCAGGCGCGCTTCGTGCGCCGCAACCCCGAACGTGAAGACCACCTGCAACGCCTGAACGTGGGCGGCCCCCTGGCGGCCGAGTCGCCCGAGCGCGTGGAGGCCCGCCTGACCCGCGTGGGTGTGCCCATGCCCGACGCCAGGGCCATCGTGGAGGGCCACCGGCCCCTTCAGGACGTGACCGCCCGCCTTCCCGAGGAGACGCGCCTGACCGTGGAGCGCGTGTTGGGGGCCAACGATCTGGTGAACGTCGCTTACCTCGACCTGGCGCGGGCCGCCTCACGGGCGGTGGGCCGCATCGTCCTGCGGGACAATCGGGGGCGCGTTATGGGCTTCGGGACGGGCTGGCTGTGCAGTCCGCACGCCATCCTGACCAACCACCACGTGCTGGAGGCCGCCGCCACCGCCAAAAACAGTGTCATCGAATTCGATTACGAACTGAAAGCCGACGGAACGCTACGCGAACGCATCACGCTTCCCCTCGATCCGGACGCGCTTTTCCTGACCTCGGAGAAACTGGATTACTCGCTGGTGGCGGTCAAAGGCGAGACGTCCGCGTTCGGCTGGCTGCCCCTCTTCGGCAGTGCCGACAAGAACGTGCTGGGCGAGGCCCTCAGCATCGTGCAGCACCCCAGCGGCGAGCCGAAGCAGGTGGCGTTGCGCGAGAACCGCCTGGTCGACCGTCTGCCGGACTTCCTGCACTACGAGACCGACACCGCGCCCGGCAGCAGTGGCAGCCCGGTGTTCAACGACGCCTGGGAGGTCGTGGCCCTGCACCACAGCGGCGTGCCGCGCACCGACGGGCAGGGCCGCCCCCTCAAGCGCGACGGCACGCCGGTGGGGCCGGGCGACCCGGACACCGCCATCGACTGGCTGGCGAACGAGGGCGTGCGCATCAGCCGCCTGCTGGAAGACCTGCGGGGCCGCGCCGACGCGCAGGGCCAGCCGCTGGTGGCCGAAGTGCTGGCCGCCAACCGCCCGCCGCTGGTCGGCGCCCCCGAAAGGGCCGCGCCGGAAGCCGTCAACCTCCTCGACCTGGGCACCGTGCGCGTCGGCGCAGACGGCCAGGCCACCTTTCCCGTGACCGTGCGCTTCAAAGTCGGTGATTCGGCGGCCACGCCCGCGCCGCCCGCGTCCACAAAACCGTACCTCGACCCGCAGGACGCTGCCCGCGCCCAGGCATACTACGCCGGCGTGAGCCTGGGAACACCACAGGACAACTTCCAGGCCCTCTCCAGGCTGCTGACGGACACGCACACCACCACACCCCGTTACGATCCGGCGGCCGAGTTGTACCCGGAAATCGACGTGTGGCCCGACGGAAAAATAAGGAGTATCTACAGCGCCCGCGAGCACAGCCCGCAGGAATTCATCGCCGCCGACCGGGCGGTGCAGGAACGCCGCGAACGCCTGGCCCGTCTGGAAAACCTGAATGTCGAGGCCCTGGAAGAAGCCCTGCCATACAACTGCGAGCACGTGGTTCCCCAGAGCTGGTTCGGCAAACGCGAACCCATGCGGGGCGACCTGCACCACCTGTTCTCCTGTGAGGCCACCTGCAACAGCTTCCGGGGCAACACCCCCTACTTCGACTTTCCTGATGACAACGCCAACCCGCCCAGCGAAGTGGTGCGCGGCGAAGTGGTACGCGGCGATTGCGGCCAACGCGAACCCGGCGAGTTCGAGCCCCACTGGGGCAAGGGAGCGGTGGCGCGCGCCACCCTGTATTTCCTGCTGCGTTACCCCGGCGTCGTGCGCCAGTACGGCCCGGCGCAGTTGCAAACGCTGCTGGCCTGGCACGCCGCCGAGGCTCCCGGCGACTGGGAGAAGCACCGCAACGCCCTGATCGGCGCCCGCCAGGGCAACCGCAACCCCCTGATCGACCACCCCGAATGGGCCGAGCAGGTGGATTTTGCCCGCGGCCTGGGAACGTAGCCGAGAAGAAGAGGACAAGTGGGCTAATCAGCCGCCCGTTCGATTCGTGATCCCCTGGTGCTTTTCCGGAGGGATCATTGCATCTCCAGGGCGCTTTCTCTTTCTTCTCCTGCTCCTGTCAACGTTCTTCCAGCCCTGAGCGACCTTCACCCTGATGACTGGCCCGGCTTCCCGCTACACTGCCCCGTATGGTTGAAGCCCTGTTTGATCCTGCCCTGCTCCGTTCCTTCGGTGACTCGCCAGAGGACGTGAGTCGCCACCTGCAAGCGGAACTGGACGCGCTGGAAGGCCACCTGGGCACCCGCCAGGGCGACTGGACGCGCGTGCAGGCGGGCCGCGAGTGGTCGCCCGCGCAGGAACTCGAGCACGTGCTGGCCATCGGGCGAGCGGGAGGAAAGGCGGTCCATCTGCTGCTGTCGGAGAAGGAACTCCGGGCGTTTCCGCAGCTTCAGGGGGAATTGAAGGAAGGCAAGCGTCAAACCCCTGATTTTGCCCGGCCCAGCCCGGACGGCCTGGCCTGGGAGGCCTGGACGGAAGCGTGGCAGACCCACCGTCAGGAACTGGAGAGCGCGGCCGCGCGCCTGCGGGCCACGCCGGAACGCCGGTTGTGGCACCCCTACTTCGGTGAACTCGACGCCCTGGACTGGATGCGCAGCCTGGTGGGGCACCTGCGCGGTCACCGGGAACTGCTGGAGCGGAGCGTGACGCCTTGACGACCACCGAAACGCAAAAGGGGAAACGTGGCTTCGAGCTGAACATTCACGTGGCGTTCGCGCAGGGGCTGCCGCGGGAGCAGGCGCTGGCGACCCTGCTGGCGCTGGAGGGCTTCCGCGTCGACCTGTACCAGCCGCACCCGCACGCCATGCCCCAGGCGGTGGAAGTGCAGGACGTGGTGCCGTCGGCCCGCCTGACCGGCCCGCTGCGCGACGCCGCCGAGGTTCGCGCCGGGCTGCAAACCCTGCTGGGCGGCCACGTGCGTTTCCTGGAGGTGGGCGTGCGCGGGTTCCTGCGCAGCGCCGAAGGGCAGACCGAGTGGATGCCGTGGCGCAGAAATGTGGTGCTGCCGCGCTCAGGCGTGGAACGCGTGGCCTTCGAGGAAGGCGTGAAGTACGTGCTGGAGTAAAGCGAAAGCCTGCTCAGGCGCTGAGGGGCAGCACCAGCGCCCGCGCCTTGCGGTTGGACTGGGCCGGGCGCAGGGCCAGCACCATGACGCTCGCCCCGGGGCGCAGCAGGTAAGGCAGCCAGTCGTGGTGCAGGGCGTGCAGGGCCGCGTGGGCGTGATCCAGGAAATCCAGCTCGCTGTGGCGCAGGTTGCGCAGCACCAGCACCGCCCGCAGGCCACCCACGTCCCGCCACACGTCCACCTGCAGGATATGATCCTGGCCGAGTGGGTCGCGGAATTCGATTTCGTGGGCGCTGCATGTCAGGGTCATGGCCTTCCTGTCCTGTAAGTGAGAAGTGCGTTGTGGTGGTGCCTCACTGTAAGGACACACGGCAGGACAAAAGCCCTGGTTCGCCTGACAGGGACATTCCGTCCACGTTCAGTGATCAGGGCCTGAAGCGCCCGGCGCCTACTGGCCTTCGCGCACGTCCTCGATCAGGTGCTTCACGATGTCCAGCGCCGCCGGGCCCAGCGGCGAACGGGTGACGCCCAGCAGCGTCCCCAGCTTGTCGCGCCGCGCACTGCTGATAAACCCCCAGCGTTCCAGGTCATGGCGGTGCATGCGGGCCGCCTCGTCGCGCAGGTAACGCACCGCGCCGTCGTAGTACCCCGCCTGAAAGGCCTTGCGTGCCCGGCGTTCCTCCTCGATCAGGCCCAGGCCACGGGTCGCCAGCAGCACGCGCCGCGCCTCGTCCTCGCCGCCAAAGCCGTACAGGTTCTCCAGGTGGTACACCGCTTTCGGAAAGCGCAACCCCGCCGAAGCCCGCCAGGCGTGCGGCAAACGGATCTCGAACTCCGGCCAGGCGTGCAGGTGCGTCAGCAGGGCCGGATACAGCACTTTCAGGGCGATGTCCCGGGCTTCGGTCAGGGCCAGCAGCTGCTCCTGCGCCCCGTGCGCCGGCCCGGTGTAGGCCCCCACCGCGTCTTTCAGGGCCTCGGCAGCCTGAAACAGCAGTTCGCTGCGGTGCGCCGCCAGCTGCCCTTCCGAGAGGTTCCACAGCGTGCGCTGAATGCGCCCGTAATACCCGGTGGGGTCGTAGGCCACGCGGCTGGTCGCCAGCAGGGCCAGCGGGGCCTCGTGTTTGGCCCGCTCCCAGTCGCGCCATCCCTCCAGGTTCGCGTACGGGTAACGCTGCACGGTCACGCCGGCCCGCGTTTCCGAGGCGGGCAGGCTCAGGTCGCGCTCGAAGGTCACAAAGAGCGGCTGACTGCCCGCCCACGCGAAATCGGTGTCGTAACTTCCGGCGTGCGCCACCGCGCGCACCTTGCGGTCGGCGACCAGCCGCTCACTGACGCGTTCCGGCGTGACTTTCGATTCTGTTTTCCTCTCCGCCACGCGCTTTCTCCCTGCCCGAACCAGTCCGGGCCATTCTCATCATACGGAATTTCCGCACCCGGCGCACATTCAGGCCTTTTGATTCGGGGCGCATGATCCTGCCCGCCGCGTGAGGGGCCACGGTACCCGGTGCGCCTTCCTGCCATGCAGACTCAACGGCCTAGAATGCAGCGCATGAGTGACCTCCTGAAAGACTGGCAACCCGCGCCGGCCGGGCACAAGCACGTGGTCAGCGTCTCGCTGGGCAACAGCAAACGCAACGCCCGCGAGCAGTTCACGCTGCTGGGCCAGCCTTTCATTCTGGAACGCCTGGGCACCGACGGCGACAGCGCCCGGGCCGCCGAGCTGTTCCGCCAACTGGACGGCAAAGTCGACGCCTTCGGGTTGGGCGGCGCCGACCTGTACGTCATCGCTGACCGCAAACGCTACGTGTTCAACAATGTCCGCAAGCTCGTGTCGAATGCCCGAGTCACTCCGGTGCTGGACGGCAGCGGCCTGAAAAACACGCTGGAACGCGACGCCATTGCCCAGCTCGACCCGGTGCTGAACTGGCGCAGCAAGCGCGTCCTGATGGTCAGCGCCGTCGACCGTTTCGGCATGGCCGAGGCGCTGGCCCAGCATCACGCCGACGTCGTGTACGGCGACCTGATCTTCGGCCTGAACATCGACCGGCCCATTCGCACCATCGGCACGCTGCGCACCGTGGCGAAACTGGCCCTGCCCGCCATCACGAAACTTCCGCAGGACTGGTTTTACCCGACCGGCGAGAAACAGGAAAGCAGCGTCGAGGGCAAAGGCACCAAGTACTACGCCTGGGCCGACGTGATCGCCGGCGACACCCACTACGCCAAACGCTACGCCCCGAAAAATCTGCTCGGCAAGACCATCCTGACGCAGACCATCACCCCCGCCGACCGCGAGTGGATGAAAGACCGCGGCGTGGCCCGCCTGATCACCACCACCCCGCGCATGGGCAGCCGCAACTTCGCCACCAACGTGCTGGAAGCCATGTTCGTCGCCATGAGCGGCCAGCGACAGGCCCTGAGCGAAGCGCAGTACCTCGACTACATCCGCCAGGTGGGCTTCAAACCCGAAATCAACGAGCTGTAAGAAGCGGAGAGGAAAGAGGGGCGAGGGGAGGAATGAAGTCCCTTCCCCTCGCCCCTCTTCACGCTTTACGCCAGCAACCAGTTCACGGCTGCTTCGGCGTGCAGTCCAGTGGTGTCGAACACAGGAACGCCGGTATCCTGCGGGCCGACCAGCAGCGTGATTTCCGTGCAGCCCAGGATGATGCCCTGGGCGCCGCGCTGCACCAGGTCGGCCATGATTTCGCGGTAGCGCTGGCGTGAACTGGGACGCAGGTCGTTTCGGCACAATTCGTCGTAGATGATGCGGTGAACGTCCGCCCGCCCCGCAGCGTCCGGAACGATGGTTTCAATGCCGAACCTCTCCCGGAGCCGCCCGGTGTAGAAGTCCTGCTCCATGGTGAACGCCGTAGCGAGCAAACCCACGCGCGTCCACCCAGCGGCCTTGATGGCCCGCGCGGTGCCGTCCACGATGTGCAGAAGGGGAATATTCACCGCTTCTTCAAGCTGCGGCGCGACCTTGTGCATGGTGTTGGTCGCCAGCAGGATGGCCCCCGCCCCGGCCCGCTCCAGCCCCCGCGCTGCGCCGGCCAGCAATTCCCCGGCCTGTTCCCACTCGCCGGATTTTTGCAAGGCCGCGATTTCTGCGAAATCCACCGAGTGCAGCAGCAGCGGCGCGGAGTGGAGCCCGCCCAGTCTCTGCGCGTAGATGGTGTTCAGCAGGCGGTAATACTCCGCGGTGCTCGTCCAGCTCATGCCGCCCAGCACGCCCAGCAGCTTCACGCCCTCAGCCCTTTTTCTGGGGTGCCCGCAGCACCGCGAACATCGCACTGAGAATCAGCACCCACCACAGGTAACTGCCCAGCGAACGCAGGGGACTGAAGGTGTCGCTCAGCGCGTCCCCGGAGAATTTGTAGATGGCGTAGGGCACCGCCCATCCCAGCGCGAAAAGCGCCGTGCGTTGCACGAAATTCTGGGTCATGGACGCCTGTGGGAAAAAGCGCATGGGAAACAGCATGGCGGGAATCAGCAGCAGTTGCGCCAGGTAAAACCACAGGGGCAGATTCGGAAACCCGAACTGCAAGCCGCCGAACACAATGTTCAGCGCACCGATCAGCGCCCCGGAGATCAGGGCGGAAGTCAAGCGGGAAGCCATCATCCGCCTATCCTGTCACACCGCCGTGAACCCCGCGTCAGAACCTCAGGCGCCTGACCTTTACGAAACAGCAGGAGTCGCGTCCTGTCTCCTTTTCGAGGTCGGATGACAGGTGTCTATTACAGGCGCCCATTACAGGCGACCGGGGGCCATGTCGCCTTCGCGGCGTTCGGCACCCATGCCGGCGACGATCATGTTCATGATGCGCACCCAGGCGCGGGCCGAGGCTTCCACGATATCGGTGGCGACCCCACTGCCCGACAGCAGTTTCTCGCCGTAGCGGGCGGTGATGCTGACTTCGCCCAGCGCGTCGTCGCCCTTGGTGACAGCCTGAATGCGGTAGGTTTCCAGT
The DNA here is from genome assembly GCF_004634215.1 of Deinococcus fonticola. Lineage (NCBI taxonomy): Bacteria > Thermotogati > Deinococcota > Deinococci > Deinococcales > Deinococcaceae > Deinococcus > Deinococcus fonticola. The sequence goes on from NZ_SMMH01000007.1 coordinate 21,798, forward strand.
TCGGGGTTCAGGCCGGTGATTCGGGCAATGGCGGCGTAGGCGGCGTCCACCGGGCCGTCCCCGTGCGAGGTGGCGTCGACGGGGCCGTCGGGCGTTTGCAGGCGCACGAAGGCCACGGGCGTCATGTTCATGCCAGACGTGATCTGGAAGCCTTCCAGGCTGAAGGTCTGCGGCACGTCGGCGCGGGATTCCACCAGGGCCCGCAGGTCATCGCTGAAGATCTGGCCTTTGCGGTCGGCCAGGTCCTTGAAGCGGCCGAACAGGTACTGCACCTTGTCGTCGGGCATGTCCTCGTAGCCCAGGTCATTCAGGGCCTTGCGGAAGGCGGCGCGGCCACTGTGTTTGCCCATGACCAGCACGGCGGCCTCGCGGCCCACCAGTTCGGCGTTCATGATCTCGTAGGTTTCGCGGGCCTTGATCACGCCGTCCTGGTGAATGCCGGACTCGTGCGCGAAGGCATTGTCGCCCACGATGGCCTTGTTGGGCTGCACCGGCATGCCGCTCAGGCGCGACACCAGGCGGCTGGCGCGGTAGATTTCGCGGCTGCGGATGCCGGTCTCGAAGGGGTAGTGGTCGCGGCGCGTATGAAAGGCCATCACGATTTCTTCCAGGCTGGCATTCCCGGCGCGTTCCCCGATGCCGTTGATGGTGCATTCGATCTGCCGCGCTCCGCCCTCCACGGCGGCGATGCTGTTGGCCACCGCCATGCCCAGGTCGTCGTGACAATGGCTCGACAGGTACACGTGTGCGGGCAACTCGGCTTTCAGGAACGCGAACAGATCCCGCATCTCGTCGGGCGTGGTGTACCCCACGGTGTCCGGCACGTTGATGGTGGTCGCCCCGGCCTCCACGGCCGCCTTGAAAATACGCGCCAGGAATGCCCAGTCGCTGCGGGTGGCGTCCTCGGCGCTGAATTCCACGTCGTCCACGAAGGTGCGGGCCAGTTGTACGGCCATGACGGCGCGTTCGACCACGGCGTCCGGCTCCAGTTGCAACTTCTTGGCCATGTGAATGGGGCTGGTGGCAATAAACGTGTGAATGCGCGCTTTTTCGGCGGCCTCCACCGCCTTCGCCGCCGCCTCGATATCGGCCCGGTTGGCGCGGGCCAGACCGGTGATGATCGGCCCGCGCACCTCGCGCGCAATGCGCGACACGCCCTCCAGGTCGCCGGGGCTGGCAATGGGGAACCCGGCCTCGATCACGTCCACGCCCAGCCGCGCCAGGGTGTGGGCAATTTCCAGCTTCTGGGTGTGGTTCAGGGCCACGCCGGGCGACTGCTCGCCGTCGCGCAGGGTCGTGTCGAAAATGCGGATGCGCTGGGCTTCAACTTTCTGCGGTGCGGCTTGCTGGGTCATGGTGGTGTTCCTCCCTGAATGGAATGCCAAAAGAAAATCCCCGGAGACTGTTTCCTCCGGGGGGTTGGGGACGGGGGCCTGCTTCGCCGTTCACTCCACCGGAGGACGACTAAGAAGAAGCAGACCGAAACTGGACATGCCCGGAGTGTAAACGCGCGGCCCCGCCTGAGAAGGGAGTTGTCTAATAAGACGGCGCTCTGTTGCCTTCTCCAGCTGGAAGATCACTGGCTGGTTCACTTCACGTCCGGCATGCTTTTTCTCCCGCTGGTCAACCCTTCCCGGTGATTTCATGACTGAGAGTCCGGAAACCTGATCAAAACCGGCCAGGCAAAAGAAAAACGTCCCAGCGAGGAAGCCGGGACGCTGAGTCAGGAAAGGTTTTTAGCTGGTGAAGCGTTCCAGGCTGGACTGCGCCTGAAGGCGATCGTGGAACTTGATTTCGCGCTCGGTCACTTCGTAGGCGGTGTCGGTGAAGGTTTCGCCCAGGCGGCTCCACTTCACGCGGCCTGCATCGTGGTGGTTCTGATGGAGTTTGCGGCTGACGTTCCGAAGGAGGGCGTTCGCTTTCATGGCTTTAGCGTATACCCCACACTATTGCCCGGCAATGAGAGCGTTCTGCTGTGCTGGACAGCAAAAAACTATGTATTGCGGGTCGTTATTCATGCGTCTGGTCATCTTTTCTGGACGTGCATGAGGCGTGGCGAGGTGAATAAAACTGCGCCCCGCTGCATGCGCGCCCTACATACTTCGAGAACCCTCAGCCCAGCGCCTGGGCCATGCGTTCCAGGGCGTCCTGAAGAATGGGGCGCGGCGTGGCGAAATTCAGGCGAACGAACCCCTGGTACAGCGGTTTCTGGGCGTCCGGCGCAAACACCGGGCCGTTGTGGATGGCCACTTTCGCCTCGTTCAGCAGGAAATTCTGAATGTCGGCGGTCTGGGCGTGCGCCCGCAGATCCAGCCACGCCAGGTAGGTGGCCTCCACCGGGTGGAACTTCACCCACGGTAGGCGCTGGTGCAAAAATGCGCCCAGGAAGTCGCGGTTGTCCTTGAGGTACGCCACGGTTTCGGCCAGCCAGGGGCCGCCCTCGGCCAGCGCAGCGTGCCACATGGTGATGCTCAGCGCCGACGGGTGACCCATCAGGCCCGAGGTTTTCGTCATGATGCGCCTGACCAGTTCCGGGTCGTGGCTCACCAGCGCCCCGATGCCCAGGCCCGCCGTGTTGAAAGCCTTGCAAGGCCCGGTGACCGTGACTGTGCGGGCGCGCACCCGCTCGTCGGCGGCAAAGGCCTCGAACGGCTGACCCGTAAAGCGCAGGTCGGCGTGCAACTCGTCGGAAATGACGTACAGGTCGTGCTTGATCGCCAGTTCACGCAGCCTGCGCAGTTCCTCGGCGTCCCACACCCGGCCGGTGGGGTTGTGCGGGTGGCACAGCATCAGGACTTTCGTTTCGGCGCAGGCGGCGTCCAGCGCGTCCCAGTCCACTTCCCAGCGCTCCCCCGAGTCGAGGAGCGGCACGCCTACCACCTCGCGCCCCAGATTGGTGATCGCCAGGTGAAAGGGGTGGTACACCGGCACCATCGTGACCACCTTCTCGCCCGGTTCGCTCAGCGCGTTGACCGCCGCGTACAGACCCGGCACCACGCTCGGCAAAAAAGCGATGCCGTCCGCCGGCATGTCGCCCAGGCCCTGCGCGGCGAACTTCTCGCGCAGTAGCGTCACCAGCGGCGAATGTCCATTCAGGGTCGGATAGCCGATCGGGCGCGTCAGCCGCTCACGCAGGGCCGCCAGAATCGGCTCGGCCACCGGGAAATCCATGTCGGCAATCCACATCGGCACCACGCCCTCGGGGTACTGCATCCACTTGATGCTGTCTGCGTGACGAAGTTCCGCCGGGCCAAGCGCTTCGGTGTTCATGGTGCGCAGCATAGAGGAAGAGAGCTAGAGGAGGTGAAGGCAGGAAGCGGCCCACCACCCCTGTTCAGGCCGTGGAAGTTTCACCCCGCTGTGTCACCCTGCCGCTTCCCGCGACCCGTACAATCGGGGGAATGTTAGCCATCATCGGGGCCATGGACGAAGAAATCGAGTTGCTGTTGGGTGACCTGCAGGATAGACAGGACATCACCCACCCCGGCGTGACGCTGCACCGGGGCACGCTGGACGGCGTTCCGGTGCTGGTCACGCGCGGCGGCATCGGCAAGGTGAACGCCGCCATGACCACCACCTACCTGCTGGTAGAGGGCGCGACCCGCGTGATTTTTACTGGTGTGGCCGGCGGCGTTCACCCGGATCTGCGCGTGGGGGACATCGTGGTCAGCACGGACCTGGTACAGCACGACGTGGACGTGACCCCGCTGGGGTACGCCCCCGGTACGGTGCCCGGCGAACCTCCCGCCTGGGACGCCGACGCGGCCCTGCGCGACACCGCACTGGAAGCCGCCCGGGACGTGGAGGGTGTGAACGTCATTGCCGGACGGGTCGCCAGCGGAGACCAGTTCATTGCCAGCCGGGAGGGCGTGCAGCGCCTGTGGCACGCCCACCAGGCCGCCTGCGCCGAAATGGAAGGGGCCGCCGTCGCGCAGGTGTGCGCCAAGGCGGGCGTGCCCTTCGTGGTGATTCGCAGCGTCAGCGACACCGCCGACCACGACGCCAACGTCGATTACCGCACCTTCATGCCGCTGGTCGCCCGGCACGCCAAACAGGTGGTGCGCGGCATGCTGTCGCGCCTGCAGCCGCCCGCCCAGGCGTGAACACCCCGGAGCCGGAGTCCATCACCGCGCACCTTCCGCAGCCGGTTCGTTTCACGCTGGGCCTGGGCATCCTGAGCGGGTTTGCCGCCCTGGGCCTGGGGCTCACGCACCTGCTGCACCTGCCGCTTCCCGGCTCGGTGCTGGGCCTGCTGCTCCTGTGGGTGGCGCTGGGCACGCGCCTGATTCGCCTGCACTGGATCGAGGACGCCGCCGACGGCCTGCTCGCCGTGCTGGGCCTGCTGTTCGTCCCGGCCACCGTGGGCTTCATCGACTTCCTCGGCGCAGGAACGCAGTGGCTGGTGTGGCTGTTCGTCATGACCGCCGCCCTGCTGGTGGGTGCCGGAAGCGCGGCGCTGATCGCGTCCAGGCTGGTCAAACCTTGATCTGGTTGGCCCTGACACTTGTCGGGTTCGTCCTCGGAATCCTCCTGCAAGCCCGCCTGAAACACCCCCTGTCCAACCCCACCTTGATCGCCACCTTGATCGTCGCCGCCGCGCTGCTGCTGAGCCGCACGCCGTACACGCGCTACCAGGCCGACGTCAGCCCTCTCAGTGCCTTCCTGACGCCCGCCATCGTGGCCCTCAGCGTGCCGCTGTACCGCCTGCGGGCTTTGCTGGCCCAGCAGTGGCCCGCCCTCGTCATCGGCGGGCTGAGCGGTACCCTTCTCGGCGTCGGCACCGACCTGCTTCTGCCACGCCTGCTGAACCTCGACGACGCCAGCCGCAGGAGCCTGATGACCGCCCCCGCCACCAGTCCTGTCGCGCTGCAACTCGCTGACATCACCCACGCGCCGCCTACCCTGGCCGCCACGCTGGCGGTGTTGAGCGGCCTGATCGGGGCGCTGCTGCTTCCCCCCTTTCTGACGCTGCTGCGTGTCCGGCACCCCCTGGCACGCGGCGTCGCCATCGGCAGCGTCTCGCACGGGGTCGGTACCGCGCAGGCCCGGCAGGAAGGTGAACTGACCGGCGCGGCCAGCAGCATCGGCATGGGGCTGGCGGCTTTGACGGTGACGCTGGTGGTGGCATTGCTGGCGGGGTGAGGGGGACTGGGTTGCGTGCTTCCACAACCCCCTAACCCCCCTCTGCAAGCAGGTCTACGACTTTCCCCAGCGGGGACATGTCTTCGCCGCGCAGGGCGGCCTGCGCGTTGACGCTAGACTCGCAACAACATTGCCTCAAACCTGGTGGAGGGGGAGCTTTCGTTGGCACTGGACAGGTCGTTGCTGTTTGCGGTAGGTGGCTTTGGGACGGGGCTTAAGGCGAGAAGGGCTTTGTGTGCGGAACGTCCGGGTTCAGGCCCGTGCGCTGCGCGCCCGACGGCCTCGGTCTGATTGAACGACGGAGTTGAGGGGTGGGACGTTGAAAAACTCTCGCTTTGGGGATTTTCAGGGAGGTCGCGTCTTGTCAGCCTTTCGTTACCATGTGGGGATGTCGTTTTCTGCGGGGCTGCCTATTGCCGATGTGGTTTCCGAGGTGCGGGAGGCGCTGGCCGGTCACCCGCTGGTGCTGCTTCAGGCGCCTCCGGGGGCGGGGAAAAGTACGGCGTTGCCGCTGGAACTGCTGAGTGAACCGTGGCTGGCGGGGCAAAAGGTGCTGGTGCTTCAGCCCCGGCGGGTGGCGGCGCGGGCGGTGGCGGCGCGGCTGGCGGCGGGCCTGGGCGAGGACGTGGGCGGCACGGTGGGTTACCGCGTGCGCTTCGAGTCACGGGTGTCGGCGGCCACGCGCCTGGAGGTGGTCACCGAGGGCCTCCTGACGCGGCGCCTGCAACGCGACCCGGAGCTGGCGGGCGTGGGCCTGGTGGTGCTCGACGAGTTTCATGAGCGCAGCCTGAACGCCGACCTGGCCCTGGCCCTGCTGCGCGAGGTGCAGGGGGCGCTGCGGGAAGACCTGCGGGTGCTGGTGATGTCCGCCACGCTGGACGAGTCCCTGCCGGGGCGGCTGGGCGTGCCCTTTATTCGCAGTGAAGGGCGGGCCTACCCGGTGGACGTGCGTTACCTGGCCGCCGACCCGGTGGGCCGCGTGGAGGACGCCGTGGCGGGGGCGGTCAGGCGCGCGCTGGAGGAACACGAGGGGGACATTCTGGCCTTTCTGCCGGGCGTGCGGGAAATTCGCGGCGCCCTGGGGCGGCTGGCAGACGTGAACGCGGTGGTGCTGCCGCTATACGGGGATCTGCCGGTGCGCGAGCAGAGCCGGGCGCTCCTGCCGGATCCGTCCGGGCGGCGCAAGGTGGTGCTGGCGACCAACATCGCGGAAACGTCCCTGACCATTCAGGGCGTGCGGGTGGTCATCGACGGGGGCCTGAGCCGCTCGCAGGTGTTCGACCCCGGGTCGGGCCTGTCACGCCTGGTCACGGGCCGCGTGACGCAGGACGCCGCCACCCAGCGGGCCGGGCGGGCGGGTCGGCTGGGGCCGGGGGTCGCCTACCGGTTGTGGTCGCCGCGCACCCAGGCGCTCTTGCCCGCCGCCCGGCCACCGGAGATGCTGGAGGCCGACCTGGCGCCCCTCACGCTGGAACTGGCGCAGTGGGGCACCCCCGACCCCACGACTCTGCTGTGGCTGGACGCGCCGCCGGCTCCCCGTGTTGGGGCGGCCCGCGAATTGCTGACCGGCCTGAATGCCCTGGACGACAGTGGGCGCGTCACCCCGGAAGGCGCGCGTCTGCTGGACTTCCCCACGCATCCCCGCCTGGCGCACCTGCTGTCTACCGGGGCGAATGGGGCGCTGGCGGCGGACGTGGCGGCGCTGCTGGAGGAGCGTGACCCCTTCCCAGCGGGCACGGGCACCGACCTGTCGGAGCGCGTTTCTGCCCTGCGTTCCTGGCGGCGTGGTGAACAGGGCAGAGGAGACGTGGCCGTACTGGAGCGCATTGAGCGCCTCTCGAAACAGTGGCGGAGAACCCGGAATGTTCCGGTCGATAACGCCGAACCGGATCATCTGGAGGTCGGTGCCCTGGTGGCCCTGGCGTACCCGGAGCGGGTGGCCCTGGCCCGCGAGAGCACGCCTGGTGTGGCACGCTCCGGCACAGGGCGTTTCCTGCTGGCCAGTGGACAGGGGGCGGCCCTGCCGGAAGGAGACGCACTGGCGGGCAGCCGCGCCCTGGCGGTGGCTCACCTGGACGCGGGGTCAGCGGGGTGGGGGCAGGCTGGGGGCCGGATTTTCCTGGCGGCGCCGCTTGACCCCGCTGTACTGAGCACCCGTGCCAGCTGGGTGGACGCCGTGCGCTGGGACACCCGCACCGGCACGCTGGTGGCGCAGCAGGAGCGGCGGGTGGGGGCCCTGGTGCTGGACACCCGCCCGCTGCGTGACCTGCCCGGCGAGCAGCGTGTGGAGGCCCTGGCCGCCGGCATCCGGAGTGAAGGTCTGCAGCTGTTGAAATTCACCCCTGAGGCCGAGCAGTTCCGCGCCCGCGTGGACTCGCTGCGTCACTGGCGACCGGAGGACAGTTGGCCCGACCTGATCGATGCCGGCCTTCTGGCCACCCTGGAAGACTGGCTGGGGCCCTCCCTGACCACTGTTCGCACGCGCGACGACCTGGCCCGCGTGAACCTGCTTCCTGCCCTGCAAGGGCGGCTGACCTGGCCGCAACCGCAGCAGCTGGATCAGCTGGCCCCCACGCACCTCACGGTGCCCAGCGGCAGCCGCGTGCGTCTGGAATACCGCCCGGACGGTCAGAATCCTATTCTGGCCGTGAAACTTCAGGAGTTGTTCGGCCTGGCCGACACGCCCACCGTGAACGGGGGCCGCACGCCGGTGCTGCTGCACCTGCTGTCGCCGGCCGGCCGCCCGGTACAGGTCACGCAGGACTTGCGCAGTTTCTGGAACAGCAGTTATTTCGAGGTGCGCCGGGATTTGCGGGGCCGCTACCCCAAACACCCCTGGCCCGACGACCCCTGGACGCACGAACCCACGCGCTTCACCAAAAAACGCCTCACGTGACCTTTTCTACACGTTGGGGGAACTGGGGGTAAGAAAAGGCATTTGCGGCCTGGCGTTGCACTTATTCCACGTAACTTTGAAGCATGAAAAGAACTCTGCTCACCCTGACAGTGATGGCCTGCGCCGCTCAGGCGTCCGCCGCGAATTACGCCCCGGTGCTGTGGAATTACGTGCAGGGCAAAACCCCGACGAAACCGTTCATGGATTCGTCTATTCAGGGAAATGACGTGGTCATGCGCATGTGGATGACGCCGCGCGACGTGCCCGCCGACGGCGTGATGACCGTCTATCTGCCGAAACTCAGCACGAATCACTGGATGGTGGCGCTGATCAACCCCAAGGGGGCGGTGGGCACCCTGGTGGGTTCCGGCAACCTGAAATTCGTGAAGGTCGTCACCAGCCAGAAGCGCCCGAACCAGAAGATGAACATGTACGAGATCTACGGTGGCCTGTTCGATGGTCTGTTTGTGCTGGAGGGCAACATCCGCGAGGACAGCGGCAAGACCAACCGTATGCTGATGCTGATGACGCCGCAGGTGGCCGCCGACGAGGGCAGCCCGCAGGATCTCGTCAGGAAATAGGCTTCTCGGCGGTGAACAGCACGCGCGTGAAGGCGTAGTATACGCGCTCGCCGGGAAAGACTTCTTTCAGTTTGCTCAGGTAGGTGTTCAGAAAGCGCTGGCCGTCCGTGTCGCCCAGTCCGGAGAGGTATGGGACGAGGGCGGTGCCTTTCGTCCACTCGATGAGGCCCTCCGCACCACGCAGGACGACGGGGTAAACCTTGCTGATGGCGGTGATTTTCACCGCGCCGAGGCTGTCCAGCCGTTCGGCGTAAGCGGCGGGCGTCAGCACCGGCAAAAAGCCGTGCGCCGTGCCAAAGCGTGTGAACCCGCCCAGTTCGTCGCTGAATTCGTTCGCGGTCTCGGTCAGCAGGCGGTGAGAAGCGTGGTCGTGGTTGGCAGGCACCTGCACGGCCAGCAGTCCGCCGGGGTTCAGGTGCGTCCAGAGTTGCGCCAGCAGGGCGGGGTGATCCGGAAGCCATTGCAGGGCGGCGTTCGAGTAGATCAGGTCGTACGGTTCACTCAGCCTGGCGATGTCCCCCTGGGTAAAGGTCAGGTTGGGGGCGGTTTGTGTGGCCGCTTTGGCGAGCATTTCGGCGCTGCTGTCCAGGCCTGTGACCTGCGCCTGCGGAAAGCACCCGGCCAGTTGCCGCGTCTGCTCGCCGGTGCCGCACCCCAGGTCGACGATGCGGCGGTAGTCGCGCTCGGGGATCAGGCATTGCAGGTCGCGGGCGGGGGCGCTGCGGGCTTCTTTGAAAAGGTCGTACTGCTCGGGGTTCCAGGTCATGCTTCAAGTGTAGAAGACAGAGCAAGTGTGTGTGCGTACCAGAGTAGTTACACTATCTAAAACACAAAAAACTGCCCCTGAGTGCGGCTCTTTGTAACTTATCGAGGCAACTTATCGAGTCAATGAAAAAGGTCAGTAGGGGCATAGGCCTCCACTGACCACTTCGCACGTCCTGCATTACAGGTAGTGCATCAGCACGCCGCTCAGGAGAATCAGCAGCAGAACCCGCAGCATGACATTCAGCATCTGGCCGGCCTCAGGCAGGCGCACGGGCGGGGCCGGTATCTCTACCTGGGGGGCTATCCCCACCTCGTTCACCGGCTGGAGGTGGGCGGCGGTCACGCGGCTTTCCCGGCGGCGGGCATGGGGTGCAGGCTGCCCAGCGCCGCTTTCAGGTGTTTGTACACCTCGCGTTGCAGGTCGAGGTCTTCGGGCATCTCGTACTTAAGCTGATCCATGGCCTGCACCAGGTGCGCCCCGCCGGGGCTGCGTTCATGGTCGGGCCGCGCCCACTCGGGCAGCTCGGGGGTTTGCAGCGGCTGGCGCCTGGCGTCGTCCCAGTCGGCCCACTGCTTGGGCAGGTCGTACAGGTAACGGCCGATCCCGAAATGCACCGCGCAGCGTTTCAGCGCGTCACTGCTGGCGGCCTTCAGGGTGCCCAGGTCGCCTTCGGGGGCTTCGCCGATGTCCTCGCGGGTGACGCCCAGCACGGTCAGGCGGCCTTTCACGGTGGGCAGGCGCGTGCCGGCAATCACTTCCACCTCAAACGACCAGGCGTCGGGGCAGATCGCGTCCAGGCGGTCTTGCACGGCGCGGGCGTCGATGTGCGCCAGCATCAGGGCACGTTTACGGTCTTTGCTGAACACGCCCGGTTTCCACGCCACCATGTGAGCGGGAAACGGGGCCTGGAGTCGTTTCTGAACATCGCTCAGTTTCATGGATTTAGGATATAACAGAATACCGTTACGGTCAAGGCGTAATGGTGGTGTGGCGTCTGGCGCATGGTCATTAGTAAAAGAAGGCTAAAACCTATCTGTCGTCGCTGAAAAATGCCGTCTGAAACAAATAAAAACGGTGTAGATGAACATACTCCCTGTGCTGCTTATTTCCTCCCTCCAATCATGTTGCTGGCTAAATCGGCTGCCAGACGGGTTCCTCTCGACAGACCCGCCGGCCACCCACCGCTCACCACTTACTATTCACGTATGAGCCGCACGGCGACCATCACCCGCACCACCAGCGAAACGGACATCACCGTCCGCCTTGACCTCGACCAGGCCGCTTACACCGCGCCCGCCACCGGGCACGGCTTCTTCGACCACATGCTCGACGCCCTGGCCCGCCACAGCCGCCTGGGCCTCAGCATCAGCGGTGCCGGAGACTTACATATCGAGCCTCACCACCTGATCGAGGACACCGGCATCACCCTGGGGCAGGCCCTCAGCCAGGCGTTGGGCGACCGCAGGGGGATCGAGCGCTACGGCAGCGCCTTCGTGCCCATGGACGAAACGCTGGCGCACGTCGTTCTGGATCTGTCGGGCCGCGCCCACCTGGCCTTCACGCCTGAAACGCTGGACGTGTATGGGGACGCCGGGGGCATGACGCACTACCACCTGCGCGAGTTCCTGCGCGGCTTTTGCAACCATGCCGGCGTGACCCTGCACGTCCGGCTGCTGGCCGGGCGCGAGGCCCACCACGTCATCGAGGCCATCATGAAAGCGTTTGCCCGCGCCCTGCGCGACGCCGTACAGGTCACCACGGACAGCCTGCCCAGCACCAAGGGCAGCCTGTGAGCGGGGTGCTGCTGCTCGATTACGGCGCGGGCAACATCCGCAGCGCCGCCAGGGCCCTGGAACGCGCCGGCATGAACGTGAAGGTCAGCGCCGACCCCGCCGACGTGGCGCACGCCGACGCCCTGGTGATCCCCGGTCAGGGCCACTTCCGGCAGGTCATGGAAGCCTTCGACCAGAGTGGCTTCCGTGCCCCGGTTCTGCACGCCGCGCAGACCGGCCTGCCGATCCTGGGCATTTGCGTGGGGATGCAACTGCTGTGCAGCGGCTCCGAGGAAGCGCCGGGCGTGCGGGGCCTGAACCTGATTCCCGGCACGGTCCGGAAATTCCAGCCTGCCCCGGAACTGAAGGTGCCACAGATGGGCTGGAACGCCCTGGACGCGCGCGGAGATTCCCCCATCCTGCGCGGGCTGGGGCCAGACGCCTACGCCTACTTCGTCCACTCTTATTACATTCCGCTGGACGTTCCAGTGCAGCACGGCGCAGTCACGCGCTACGGCGTGCCCTTCTGGGCGGCCCTGAGCCGGGGCAACATCCACGCCACCCAGTTTCACCCCGAGAAAAGTGGTGAGGTCGGGCTGCACATCCTGCGGCAGTTCAAGCAGAACGTGCTGGAAAAAACAGGGCCCTGAGACCGCTTGCGGTTGAATCGCTCACTTGTGGGCGATGAAACCCGACCAGCGGGAGAAGCAAAAAAGACGCGCTGCGGGAGATGAACTAACATCCGGCGCTTTTTCTGATTTCAGGGAATTGGACGCTGTGCGTCTGAGCCGGCGCGGCAGGGGAAGGCCCGGCGCCTGAACATTCAGCCCGGCCTTCCCCTGCTGCTGCTTCGTTAGCCGGCGGCTCCGCGTTCCGCCACCACCTGCGCCACGCGCGCGGCGATGGCGTGAATCTCCGTCTCGTCCTGGCCTTCCACCATCACCCGGATCAGGTTCTCGGTGCCGCTGGGGCGCAGGTTGATGCGGCCCTTCCCGGCCAGTTGCGCCTCGGCGTCCTGCACGGCCTGCTGCACGGCATTGTCCAGGGCAATGGTTTTCTTGTCGGTGACGCGCACGTTCACCAGAGTCTGCGGAAACATCACCAGGTCGTCGTGTAGGGCGTCCAGGGTGGTGCCCAGGCGCACCATGCTGCCCAGGGTCATCAGGGCGGTCAGCACGCCGTCCCCGGTGGGGGCCACGTCCAGAAACAGCACGTGCCCGCTCTGCTCGCCGCCCAGGTGCAGCTGCTTCTGGTGCAGCCGCTCGTGCACGTAACGGTCGCCCACGGCGGTGCGCTCCAGCGGGATGCCGGCCTCCTGCAACTTCACTTCCAGCGCCATGTTGCTCATGATGGTGCTGACTACGGCCTTTTCACCGCGTGCGCGGGCGTTCAGCAGCAGCATGTGGTCGCCGTGCACCATGTTGCCGCGCGAATCGACAAACAGGGCGCGGTCGGCGTCCCCATCGAAGGCGATGCCCAGGTCGTAGTCGCCTTCTTTGACGATCAGGCGCAGGTGATCCATATGGGTGCTGCCGCAGTTGCGGTTGATGTTGCGCCCGTCGGGCGTGGTGTACACCGCGAACACGTCCGCGCCCGCCGACTGGAACACCTTGGGCGCCACCCGGTAGGCCGCGCCGTTCGCGCAGTCCAGCGCAATTTTCAGGCCACTCAGGTCGGGTGCGTGAGAGCGCAGGAAGTTGGTGTACAGCCGCTCGGCCTCGGTGTAATTGGTGACGCTGCCCATGCTGACGCCCGTGACCGGCGGAAAGGTCGGCACGTCGTCGATGGCCCCCTCGATCTCCAGTTCGGTGCTGTCACTCAGTTTCTGGCCGTCCGCGCCAAAGAACTTGATGCCGTTGTCCTCGTAGGGGTTGTGCGACGCGCTGATCACCACACCCGCGTCGGCCTGCAGGTGGCGCGTGAGGTAACTGACGCCCGGTGTGGGCAGCACGCCCAGGTGAATGACGTTCACGCCCCGGCTGGTGAGGCCAGCCGCCAGCGCGGCTTCCAGCATGTCACCGCTCTGGCGGGTGTCCTTGCCGATCACGACACTGGCGCGGGGGTTACGGCGTTTCAGGACTTCTCCGGCGGCGGCGCCGAGCTGCATGACCCAGCCGGCGGTGAGGGGGAAAGCTCCGGCCACGGCGCGTACGCCGTCCGTTCCGAAATACTTGCGTTCTGGCATGATGGCTCATGATACGCCGGTGAGCACGCCGCAGAGCCTCTCTTTGGGCTCACGCTTACCTTTCCCCCAGTGAGCGGCTGGAACACTGGCAAGTGAAGAAGTTTAACCTTTCATGAACTTCTTTAGCGCCCCTGTAACGTCCCGGTGTGTTAACTGGGGCCACTCAAGCAAAAAGGGCCGGGCGGCATGATCTGGCAAACGTGGCAGCGCGGCCTCTCGTGGGCTGGCGAAGGACATGACATGAATGATGTTGGCTTCACCCCCCTCCCCGCCCCCCACTTTTCCTTCCCTGCACAGGGCCAGGGCGGCACAGAGCCAGGGCGGCGCAGCGCGGTGAGGGGCCAGGCTTTCACAGGTGCTGCGCGGGCCCCCCCCCTCGAATCCCGCGTAGCAATCCGCCGCGCCCGGCCAGCCGGTTCACGACCCCTGAACGGGAGCCAGGAAGGCCCGGTAACGCTCCAGTTCGGCGTTCAGGGCCTTTTCGAATGCGGCGGTGCGGCGCACGCCGGGAATCAGTTGCACCTCCGCCAGAAGCTCTCCCTTCTCCACGCGCAGATTGGCCCACCCCACGGCTTTCTCGGCCTGAAACACCGGCAGGGCGTAGTACCCCAGGGTGCGCTTTGGCGCGGGCGTGTACGCCTCGAAGCGGTACGTCCAGCCGTGCAGGTGCGCGAAGCGCCGCCGATCCCACACCAGCGGATCGAACGGCCCGATCAGCCGGACACCTCGCGGGGTGGGGGCATCCGGCAGCGTCCACTCCGCGGGCCACACGTAGCGCACGCCGTCCACCCTGGCCGAATGCAGCTCCTCCCTGACCGCCTGCCGGAAGGCCGCCCTGAGCTGGGTGTGCAGGTGCGGAAAGCCGAAACGCGACAGCGAGGTGAGATAACCCAGGCTGGCCTCCGGCAGCGGCCCGTATAGTTCCGCCAGCAGATGAATGGTGCGGCTCAGGCGCTTGGCTTCCGGCAGGGGGTGGTCGCGCAGGGCTTGCAGATGGGGGGCGCGGGCGTAGAGCCGCACGCCCTTCTCGCGCCGCGTCACCCGAGCTTCGCCCCGGTAGTGCAGGGTGTCCAGGGCGCGGGTGCTGGCGCTCGACTGCCCGCCCCAGGCATTGCCGACGCGCCCGCGCCCCAGCAGCGCCGTGAGTTCCTTCGGGTGCACTTCCGGGCGCCCTTCCAACAGTGCCCGCACCTCATCCAGAATCTGCGGGTGCTCACGCTCGATGCGCGTCGGCCCGACTTCACGCGGGTGCAGCAGCGCCTGCACATGGCGCGGCACGAACCCGTAGTTGGGGATCATGTCTTCCTCGGCGTCCAGCTGGGGGTAGAGGCGCTCCAGGTCACCCGCCCGGTAGCCCTTGACGCGCTGCATCAGCGTCAGGTCCTGGGCGCGGGCGGGGGCACGAATCGGGTCGGCCTGCACGAAGCCCAGGCGATTCAGGACGTCCTGAATCGGGCTTTTGGCGCCCAGGGAACGCAGGGCAGCGGCCCGCAGCAGCGCCGGAGAGAACTCGGTCATGACCGGAGATTCTGGAGCAGGTCTGCTGTGGAGCTCACCGTCATTCTCCCTGATAGGAGTTGCTGGGGGTGGCGAACAGGCCCTCTATGTCCTCGCCCAGCAGCGTGATCCTTTCTTCGGGCGTAAGGCCCACCATCACCTGGCGCAGCACCATCTCCACCGCCTGGTCGGCGCTCTCGTCCAGCGTCAGGCCGTCGAGGAGCGGCACGTTCTCGCGCAGCGCCAGCAGCTCCAGTTCGTCCTGCATCACGCGAATTTCCTGAAAGTAACGCATGTAGCGGTGCTTGGGGCGGCTGGCCGCCGTTTCCTCGTCACGCGACTCGAAGTGCCGGCGGTGTTCGGACTCGTCCGGCAGAGTCACCAGCATGGGCACCACCAGGGCGCCCGCGAACGAGTCCGCCCGCAGGTAGCCCGGCACCAGATGCACGCCCTCCAGCACCACGCTGGTGCCTTCCTCGATACTGCGGCGCACCACCCCGCTGAGGCCCACGCTGACCTGTTGCACCTGATCGCGGAAGCCTGCCAACAGCAGCGACTTGCTGGCGTGCTCGGGCACTTCCGCGCCCGGTGGCACCAATGCCTCCCAGGCGTTGAAGGTGCTGGCGTGCAGGGTCGGCAGCAGGGCCGGGGAAACCATGGCGCGCATCACCTCGCGGATCGAATCGGTGCTGACCACCCGCGCGATGCCCAGGCGGTACGCCACTTCCGCAGCCAGGAAGCTTTTGCCGGTGCCGCTGACGCCGCCCAGCAGCACCACCAGTGGGCGCGGTGGGCGGCGAATCACGCGCAGCAGGCGGTAACGAGCACTGACTTCCGGCCCCACCTCCAGCCGCAGCAGATCTTCCACCTTGGCGCGAATCTGGCTGCGGCGCACCACCCGGTCTTCACGCCCGCGCAGGTCGCGCTGGGTCACGCGCGCCACCTTACGGGCCACGTCCGGCGCGACGCCCGCCGCCAGCATGGACTGCACCAGCACGCCCTTACTGAAGGTGTTGGGCATGTCGTGATTCTCGCCCACCACCACCAGCCGCCCGCGGTTCTCGCGCAGGTAACGGTAGGTCAGGCGCAGGTGCTCGCCGTACCGCTGCCCCAGCGTCTCCTCGGTCAGGTTGTCCAGCTCCTCGGCGGCAATAGAAGCCGTGCCGCTGCACCGCAGTCGCAGATCCACCTCGCAGGCGGTGGCGTAGGCGTCCGGTGGCGAGAGGCCGGCGTCCTCCAGCGTGCGCGCCAGCACGCCGCGACTGAAGGGCAGGTGGCCTTTTTTCGCCAGCACGGTGATGTCCATGAAGGCCGGAACCTGCGCCTGCACGCGCCGCGCCACATCCTCCCCCAGCGACTCGCGGGCCACCTCCACCATCAGGGCCTGCAACTCCGCCGGGGTAATCAGGGTGCGT
This sequence comes from Deinococcus fonticola, assembly GCF_004634215.1. Classification (NCBI taxonomy): domain Bacteria; kingdom Thermotogati; phylum Deinococcota; class Deinococci; order Deinococcales; family Deinococcaceae; genus Deinococcus; species Deinococcus fonticola. The sequence continues at coordinate 38,052 of NZ_SMMH01000007.1, forward strand.
TTCGAGTGCCTGACCATCTGCTCGATGCGCCGTCCCAGCCCCGCCGCCACGGCCGCCGGAGCGCCGGCCGTAACCAGCGCCTCCACCACCAGGCCCCGGCTAAACGGCCAGGACTGCCGGGAGGACCCGATGTTGAGTTCCGCGTGTGTCATACCCACCCCCTGCGACCAGCCTGAGGGCGGTCAGTCTCCTCAAGGAGACGGACGTCAGAACGTCCGCCTCACCAGACGCCCCGTTTTATACACCCTGCGGCCAGCAGCAACCGTCCTGTGCCCGGCCCCTCAGCGCTTGATGGCCCCTTCCAGCAGCAGGTTCAGCGCCAGGCGCATCTCCTCCTGCAGGGGGCGCTCGGTGCCGTAAGCGCTCCAGCGCAGCGCCACCATCAGGTAGGTGTCGGCGATCAGGTTGCTGATGCGCTGCAAACTCAGGTCCGTGCGCAGTTGCCCGGCCTGGTGCATGGGCCGCAGCACCAGCTCCACTACCTTGCTCAGGGGCAGCGCCTGGTACGCCGTGCGGGCGCGTTCCGGATTGGGGTTCAAGACCTCGTAGGCCAGCGGCGGGAACAGGTCGCGTTCACGGGCGTTTTCCTCGGCCAGGCGATCCCACACCTCGTACAGCACCGTCAGCGGGGCGGCGCCGCTGGCCAGCCGCGCCTCGGCCAGGTCGCGCAGGCGCTCCATGACCTCGCTGCCGTAATCCAGCAGCACAGCTTCCTTGTACGGGTAGTAGTTGAAGAAGGTGCCGCGCGACACATTGCTGGCCCGCGCGATGTCGGTCGCCGTGGTCGTCTGGAAGCCGCTCTGCTTGAACAGTTCAATAGCCACGCCGTAAATCCGGGCGCGGCGGCGCTCCTTCTGACGTTCCCTCAGCGATGACGAATCCATGATGTCCCACCATAACGCGTGCAGTTCAAAATTGCACCGTGTGCAAGCTGGGGCGGCCCCGAGCCCATTGTGGTCGGCCCACACGCCCCGGCCTGGGCAAAATCGTGCGCGGCGGCGCGGCAACCTGCCTCAAGCATTTGACAAAAGAACGCCGTGAATTTGTTCGAGCAGCGCGGGTGAATTCAGAAGAGCAGAACGGACTTGTAAAGCTGCGAAGCAGAGAATGGAGCGCTCCGGGGTGCTGTTCCACAGCGCGCGTCATTCGGAGACTGATCTACAATGCCGCTATGGCCCGGTCATTCGATGCCGTGACGCTGCTGCTGGCCGCTGGCCTGGGCGTGGTCGGCGCGTTGACTCTCGGCCCGACGCTCGCGCCGCAGCCCCGCGTGCCGGTGGTCACACATGCGCCCCTGCCGCCCGTCCAGGCGGGCGTGAACGGCGAACCGCCCACCTACCCCTCGACTGGCAGCGTCACGCCTCTCATCTCAGGGCGCCTGAATATCAATTCCGCCACCACTGAGCAGCTCGAGGCCCTGCCGAAAGTCGGCCCGGCGCTGGCCCAGCGCATCATCGACCACCGGCCCTACCGCACCCTGGCCGACCTGGACGCCGTGAAAGGCATCGGCGAAGCCACCCTGCGGGTGCTGACCCCGCTGATCCGCTTTCAATGACGGCCAGCCCAACCCGCGCCGCCCCCCGTCCCGCTGCACTCGCCTGGCCTCTGCCCACCGCGCTGGGCGTGATCGGCGGCATTCTGCTGGCGCTGCACCTCCCGTGGGGCGGCGCGCTGATGCTGCTCGCTGCCGCGTACTTCCTGTCTATCCGCGACCTCAGACCCCTGCTGCTGGCCGCCGCCGGGGCACTGGCCGGGTACACCAGCGCCAGTGTCACGCAGTCGCGTCCCGACCCCATGACTCCCTGGCTTGGCGCCCAGGTCACCCTGAAGGGTTACTGGGACGGTCAATTCCTTAACCTCGAAGACCCCCGGGCGCGGGTGGCGCTGGCCCCCAAACCCCCGCGCCCACCCGGCCAGCTGACGGTCAGTGGTCGTCTGGAGCGCCCAAGCCCGCAGCGGACGCCTGGCGGCTTTGACCAGGCGGCCTGGTTACGCGCCCAGGGTGGCCTGTTCACGCCGGCGCCTGGCAGCGTGCTGGGCGCGGCCCGCGTGCGGGCGTACACTCCCGCTGCGGGCCTGCAGGGCTGGTTCCGGCGCGGGCTGAGTGCCGGTCTCAGTGAACGGCACGCCGCGCTGATGCAGGCCATCGAACTGGGTGACCGCAGTGACCTGGGGCGCGAGGAATTTGCAGGCGGCTACAGTGTTCGTGACGCCTTCAACCGCGCTGGCTTGGCGCACCTGATGGCCCTGTCCGGTCAGAACGTAGCTCTGCTGACGGGCGTCGTCATCCTGATATTGAGCGGCCTGAACCTGCGCCCCCCGGCCCGCTACCTCATCCCGGCGTTCCTGCTGATTCCCTACCTGTTCCTGCTGGTGGGCATGTCCCCCAGCATTGCCCGCGCGGTGCTGATGGGCTTTGTCGCCCTGATCGGCCTGGCGGTCGGGCGGGGCCGCAGCGATCCCCTCGCCACCATCGCCCTGGCGGCCCTGGTGTGCCTGCTCATCTACCCCCTGTGGCTGCTGGACATCGGCTTTCAACTGTCGTTCCTGGCGGTGCTGGGGCTTACGCTGTCAGGGCGGCTGGCCGAGCGCCTGCCTGCCAGGTGGCCGCGCGTTCTGCGCCTGGCCCTCAGCGCCACCATCCTGGCCGAACTGGCGACCCTGCCGGTGATCGCCAGCACCTTCGGGCAGTTGCCGCTGGTGGGCCTGCCCGCCAACCTGCTGGCCGAGGTGGTGATGGCCGCGCTGGTGCCGCTGGGCTTCCTGGCGGGGCTGCTCGGCCCGGCGGGCGGCCTGGTGAACTGGCTGGTCGGTCCGCTCGCCTCGCTGTTGCTGGCCCTGGCCGAGGGGTTCGGGCGCGCCCCGGTGCTGCCGTGGGGTCACCCGGGGCCCGGCGGCTTCGCCGCTTACGCCGTCGCCGCCGCGGCGGGCGTGCTGTGGCTGCTGGGCCGCGTGCGGGGTAAAGTCGCCCTGGCCGCCGCGCTGGGCTGCGCCGTGCTGAGCGCTCTGCCGCCCATGCTGCGCCCAGTGCGCGAAATCACGTACCTGGACGTGGGTCAGGGCGACAGCACCCTGGTGCGCCTGCGCGGGTTGACCATGCTGGTCGACGCGGGCGGCTCGGTCGGCAGCGACTTCGATGTCGGCACGCGCACCGTCGTTCCCGCCCTGCGTTCGCTGGGGGTTCGGAAGATAGACGTGCTGGTCGCCACGCACGCCGATACCGACCACATCGAGGGCCTCACCGGCGTGCTGAACAGCCTGCGGGTCGGTGAAGTGTGGATCGGCCAGCCCAAGCGCGGCGACCCGGTGCTGAACCGGGTGCTTCAGGCGGCGCAGGCCCAGCGCGTCCCGGTTCGCCAGGTGTCACGCGGCGACCGCTTCAGCGTGGACGGCGTGACCTTCACCGTGCTGTGGCCGCAGCGAAACATGTTTTCTACCGCCGACAACGACAATTCCATCGTCCTGACACTGGAGTCCGGCGCGTGGCGCACCGCCCTGCTGGGCGACCTGCCCGACCCGGCTGAGAACTTCCTGGGCATCGGCAACCTGGACTTGCTCAAGGCCGCGCACCACGGCAGCCGCTACAGCACCAGCGCGGAGTTTCTGCGCCAGACCACCCCCAGGAACGCCATCATCAGCGTCGGGCGCAACACCTACGGCCACCCCCACCCCGACGTGCTGAAACGGCTGCGCGAAGCCGGCGTAAACGTCTGGCGCACCGACGAACAGGGCACCATTCACTGGCCTATTCCCTGAGGTGAAGGTGGGTTCCCCTCCGGCTTCCCGACGCCGCGTGCGTTACGCTGGACGCATGACCTCTACCGCCGACTTCCTGACCCTGCTGGAACGCCTGCCCGGCAGTTACAGCGGCCCCACCCGCCCCGAACCCGGCCCGCACGCCGTGGTCGGCACCGGCGAGGGCACGCTGGCCGCCGCCCTGCTGCGCACCCTGATCGGCAGCAACTTCACTCGGGAAGGCACGCAGTTCGTGCTGTCCAGCCCCGACGCCGCCGACCCCGCCCGCACCTACGCCGAGCTGGCTGAAGTCGCCGGCGCGAACGCTCGTCGCATCAGCACCGGCGGTCAGGCCGGCGACGTCGACGTGCTGGTGCCCGGCGGGGCGCTCGCCACCTACCACTACGCCCAGGCCGTCGCGCACGCCAGCGGGCACGCCGACGAGGCCCAGGCCGCTGACCGCGCCATGACCACCCTGGCCGGGCAGTGCGCCCCGCACGTTCAGGACAACAACCCCGCCCGCGACCTGGCCTGGAGCCTGTGGGGCCGCGCCCCCCTGCTGATCGCGGCTCCCGATGCCGACGCCCTTCCCCACGCCTGGCAGCACCTGCTGGCCCGCACCGGCAAGACCCTCAGTGTACCCCTGCCCGGCGACCCCCTCGCCATCGTGACCGGCGCCTTCGAGGCCCAGCACGAGCACGGCGACGGGCGCGTTGCCCTGATCCTCGGTGACACGGATCCGGCCCTGCACATTGCCCGCGAAATCTTGGAAAGCCGCATCGACGAGATCATTCATGTGCCTTACCCGGAAGGCACCGAAGCCGGATACGCCGGGCAACTGGCCCACTGGTACTTCGCCGCCTGGGTGGCAGCGTACCTGGCCGAACGCTACCACCAGACTCCTGGCGACCCGCCCATGCTGGCCCGCGCCCAGGCCGTGCTGGCCGGAGACGACGCCGACGACCTGAGCCTGCGTGCCGACCACGAGGACGGGCGGCGCAGCCAGGTGGAAGACAACGACTGGGAGGCAGACGACGAGGCAGAGGAGAGGGACTGAGGGCGCTGGAGCGGGGCGTCCTCACCCCTCGCCGGAGTTGTCAAACCGCGCAGCAGTGAGGCCGGCTTAGAGCAGTTCTCCGTATTCCGTCAGACTTGGAAGAGCACCCCGGCTGGCCCTATTCTTCGTTCTGCTCATTTGAAGTCACTCGCGCCGCTCGGACAAAAAGGACTTCGTTCTTTTGGCAAATGCTCTACGCCTGCTTCCTGAGCAGAATGCTTTTCAGGTAGAGGCTTTCGGGGACGCTGAGGAGGTGGGGGTGGTCGGCGGGCTGGTAGGTGATGGCGACCACTTCGGCGTCGGTCTGGGCGGCTCCGGCGGCGACGCGGGCGGCGTCCAGCAGGTCGTCCACGCGGAAGTAGTGGGCGCAGGTGGAGATCAGCAGGTGCCCGCCGGGTGAAAGCATGCGCAGGGCACTGGCCGCGCCGTCGGTGAAGATGCGTTTGGCGCGCGGCACGTCGTCCTTGCGTTTGGCGAGGGTGGGCGGGTCGAGGACGATCGCCTGGAAGGTCTTCTTTTCCTTTTCCAGGGCGCTCAGCTGCTCCAGCGCGTCGCCCCATCGCAGGCCGACCTGCACACCATTCTCGCGGGCTTCGCGCTCCAGTACGCCCAGCGCCACGTTGTCCTTGTCGATGGCAGTGCTTCTGGCTCCGGCTTTCGCGGCATGCAGCGAGAAACCGCCCGTGTAACTGTAGACGTCCAGAAACGGCTGGCCGGGCTGCACCAGGCGGCGCATCAGGCGGCGGTTGTCGCGCTGATCCAGGAAGAAGCCGGTTTTCTGGGCGTCCATCGGGGCAAAGTGCAGGGTCAGGTCGTCCTCGAAGAAGGTGACCTTTTCCGGCACGTCGCCCCACAGCACGCCGGACACCAGTTCCAGGCCTTCCTTGCGGCGTTCGCCGGTGTCGCTGCGCTCGAAGGCGGAGGTCGCCCCGGTTTCCTCGCGCAGCGCCCGCAGGATCAGGTCGCGGTGGCGTTCCACGCCGGCGTTGCGCAGTTGCACGCTCAGCACCTCCCCGAACTGGTCGGCCACCACGCCCGGCAGCCCGTCCGCCTCGGCGTGCAGGACGCGCAGGGCGTTGGTATCGGCAATCCTGCCGGCGCGGCGGGCCAGGGCTTCACGCACGCGGCTGCGGTAGAAATTCAGGTCGATGTCGCCGCCGTCCCAGTTCAGCATGCGCAGCGGCGTGGCCCCGTCCGCGTTGAAGTACCCGCGCCCGATCAGGCTGCCGCCCGGCTCGCGTACGTCCACCACGTCCCCCGGCGCCAGGCCCGGCGCGGCGTCCTGAATGTCGCCGGCATGCCCGAAGGGGTAACGCCCCGCGATCCGGCGCACGGACGCGGGCTTGAGGGTCACGCTGGGGAGACGGCTTTTCTTCCCGGAGAGGTTCTTGCTCGACTGGCTCACATCCCTGAGCGTAGCAGGATGCATGGGGGCAGGCCGGGTCAAGGCTCACGGAGTGGGAGAGGGGATCAGGAACTGCACCCGCCGCCCCCGCAACTACTCCCACAGCTGCTGCCGCCGTCCCCACAGTCTGAATCGCCCCTGCCTTCGTCGGTGCAGGAATCCCCGCTGGAAAAGTCAGTGAAGGCGCCGAAGAAGCCGATGCCGCCTTCACCCCCCTGAGCCGAAGAGGGTGTCCTGCGCGCCAGGCTGGTCAGCAGGAGGGTCGCCAGGACGAAGATGAAAAAGGCCAGGAACAGCGACTGGCCCAGCAGCAGCAGGACGACCGCCAGCAGCGCCGCCACCATCACGGGCCGGAGGGCAGTTCGCCGCGGATTGGGGCGCTTGGTGCTGCGGCTCTTTGTGCTGCGGCGCTTGGTGCTGGGCTGGGCCTGCGCCGGGTCGGGCCACAGGTCGGCCGGGGGTGCCTGATGAAAGGCGGCGCGGTAAGCCTCCAGGGTGCGGGCGTACTGTTCCCTGAAGTGCCCTTCGCTGGCGGGGGTGCCGTCGCCGGGTTCGTGATGCAGCGGGGCGGGCAGCAGCGGCATAAAACGCTCCCAGTAGTCGCGCGTGAACATCAGGTGCGTGTGCCACACCTCGTCTACCACCCTGGACGGCGTGACCGGCTGCGGCGCGCTGGCCGCCAGCACCACGAAGCGGCGGTACTCGTCCAGCGCGCGCAGGGTCAATCCGCTGTCCCAGCCGTGCTCGCGTTGCAGGCGGGTCAGCAGGGCGTCCGGAAAGACGTAACTCAGGATGGGCTGCGGGTTGACAGACGGCTGACTGTTCAGGTTATGGGCGTACTCTTGCAGGATGGTCATCGTTGCCTCCAGGTGCGTCTTTTCGACTTGTTCTCGCTGCCTGTAGCGTCGGTCGAAACGGTCAGGCCGCGGTCAGCCCCTCCCCAGGAATTCCCGGCAAGTCTTCATGATTGCAGGGGATCGGTGGTGACTTTCCCCGGTTCCCTGGAGGGGTGCGGTTACGGCAGGCGGTACGACACGCCGAAGTTGAACTGCGTGGAGGTCGGGTTGGTGGTCACGCCCACGCTGAAACTGGCCTGCTTCACGTTGTACGCGGCACTGAAGCTGGGGCGGATGCTCTGGATGTCCAGTCCGGTCAGCGGCGTGCTGGCCTTCAGGGTAAAGCGGCCGTCGGGCGTGGTGTACGTCGCGTTGATCAGGCCCGCGCCGGTCAGGTCGACCTGGTACTGCAGGAAGAGGTTGCGGGTCAGGTACGACCCGACCGTGAAGGTGGCGTTCAGGGTGCCGTCGGTCGCCAGGGTGGGGGTCAGGCGGAACACATCTACGCCCAGGGCGCGGGCCAGCGTCCGCTCGACCTCGCCCAGCACGAACACGTTCAGGGCGGTTTGCAGGGCGCTGCTGCCCAGCGCGGTCAGGTTGTCCGGCAAGGAGGCCAGGTTGGGCACGCCCGTGGCGACCAGCGCGTACAGTTCGGCCTCGTTGTAGGCGTTGCCGGTACTGGGGTTCACGCAGCTCTGGTCGGTGGTGCCCGCGCAGGTCAGGGCCGTGTTCAGGTACAGCACGTTGGGCCGCCCGCCCACCGTGCGGAAATCCCCTTCCACCTTCAGGGTAATGGGCACGCGCTGCTGCGTGGTGCTGCTGGGCACGGTGCCCTGCGCCAGGATACGGAAGGTGGGGTACACGCCGTCCCCGGCGAAAGTTACGTTGCCTTCGGTGATCTGGAATTCGTTCTCGCGCAGGAAGATGCTGCCGCGCTGCGACTCTATTTTTCCCTCGATGCGGGGGCGTGCGCCGGTGCCACTGATGGTCAGGCCCTGCGTGCCGAACTCGGCGCGGGCCAGGTTCTCGTCCACGCGGATGCCGCTGGGGGCGGTCAGGCGAATGTCCTCCAGCAGCAGACGCTCCAGCAGCGGCAGGGTGCGGCGGACAGCGTCCGCCGGCTCGCCCGGCGTGGGAAAGGTCGTGAACTGCTCGGGCAGCGGACTGTTGAAGTTGTTGACGGGCGTGTCCTGCTGGCCGCTCACGGCCCCGTTTTGCGGGGCGGGAATGGTGCTGGGGGCGTTCACGCGGCCCAGCGTCAGGCGGGCGAAGTCGGCGGCGCCGGACACGTGAATAAACTGCCCGTCGTCCACCGCCCGCAGGGTGCCGGTCAGGGCGCTTTCCTTGGCGTACACGGCGGCCAGTGGCAGGTTGTAGTTCTGGGCGTTCAGGTTCAGATCCAGGCGCGGCGTCAGGGTGCCCGAGAGCATCAATGCGCCCGCGCCGGTTACGGGGTTGCGGCTGACGCTCTGGGCGCTGAGCGTCCAGGCCTCGCCGTTTTGCTCGATGGTGGCGGTGGTGTTCGGCAGGGCGCCCAGAGCCTCGGGGGCCAGCAGGCCGCTGAATTTCAGGCGCGTACCGCTGAGTTTGCCCAGCGTCAGTTGCCCGCTCAGATCGAGGGTGCCGTCGGTGGCCACGGTGCCGCCGGTCAGGATGCGCCCGCCCGCCGTGAAGGCCCCGCTGTCCGGCAACTCCCCGGCGAACAGCGGCACCTGCACGCTGAGGCCGGCCAGGCTGCCCTGCACGTTCTCGGCCCGCAGCAGCCCACGCGGCTGGTCGTAGGTGCCCGCTGCACTCAGGCGCACGGTGCCTTTCAGGCTGGGTTCCAGGCCTGCCAGACCCGGTACCAGGCGCAGCGCCGGCGTGAAGGTCGTCCCGGTAAAAACAGCGTTCAGGTCGACTTTCTGGCGGGTGTACTGGCCGCGCACGTCCCAGGTGCCCGCGCCGGACAGTTGCACGTTCACGTTGCGCAACTCGCGGTTGGCGTAATCCAGCGTGCCCGTTCCCGTCAGGGTTTCCGTGACCGGGGAAGTCGGGGGCGTGGCAGACGTACCGGAGGCCGGGGTGTTCGCTGTTTGTACGGGCACAGTTTCCACAGGTACAGTCTCTACAGGTACCGTGCTGACGCGAATGCGTTCGGCCACGACGTTCACGCTGCCGGCTGCCGGGTCGGCCAGCGGGAAACGGAAACGCGCCAGCCCGGTCACGATGCCTTCGCCGGGGTTGGTATCGGTGAGGGCACCGACCAGGGCGCCCAGCGGCAGGGCCCGCAGGTTCGCCTGCCCGAACACCTCCGAGCGGGCGTCCAGCCCCGCCGTGAATTCCGTTTCGCCCAGGAAGCCGCGCAGACGCCAGCTGCCGGTGGCCTGCGTTCCCTCGATGCGGGCCGGCAGCGTTTTCGGCCCCAGTTTCAGGGCATTCGACTGCAGGAAGAAGGTGCCGCCCCCATCGTTCAGGTTGGCCTCGCCACTGACCCTGCCGCTCAGGCCCGGCGCGACGTTCAGGCGCTCGATGTCCAGGTCGTTCAGCACCGCGCGGGCGGTGTAGCCGTCGCCGGTGGGCCTGAGCGCCACAATGTTTTGCAGCGCCGGGAGGATGTCCGCGATGCCGCCACTGGCCGTCAGGGTGCCGCGCCCATTGCCGAGGCGCCCGCTGGCATCGAAGGTCTGGCCGTTCAGCGTCAGGGTGCCGTTCACGGTGGTGGACTGCCCGGACACGCTCAGCACGTAATTCGTAGCACTGACCTGACCACGCAGACCGTTCGTATCGGCGTTCAGGTTGACCAGTACGCTTCCCTGATCCTTGCGGATGGTGCCGCCCAGCGTGCCGGCCCAGCGGTTTTCGCCGTTCACCTTCACCTGCGTGGCGTTCAGGTTGAGCGTGCCGACATTCAGGTTCGCGCTGGCCTGAAGCTTCGGCACGCCGGCGGCCAGGCTGACCTGCCCGGTGATGTCGCCGGCGGGCTGCAAACCCACCACCGGCACTTCCTGCGGCGTGGTGAAGCCCTTCACCGTGAAAGCGAGGTTGCCGTTCTGTGCCTGCGTATTCAGTACCCCGTTCGCGGTCACGATCCCGTTCAGGCCCTTCACGTCCAGCGTTCCCAGGTTCAGGCCCGGCAGGTTCACGCCCAGTTGTCCGCTCTGCCCCGCAGCGTCCATTTTCCAGGTGACCCGCCCGGAGGCGGTGCCATCGCTCACGTTCAGGTCGGCGTTTTCACGGCTGGCCGTCCCGGAGGCCCGCCACTCGCCCCGGCGCACGCTGAGCACCACCTGCGGATCAGCCAGCGGCCCGCTGGGCGTGAGGCTCAGGCTGAGTTCCGGGCGGGTCAGGCTGGTCGCGCCACTCCAGCGCCACTCCCCGGCCGCGTCCGGCTGGATTTGCACCGCCCCGCTGGCGGTGGCGCCGGGGCCATCCACCAGGCGGATATTTACCAGCTTCTGGCTGGCCACGATGCGTGCCTGGGCGCCCAGCACCCCGGCCTGGCCGGTCAGCAGGGGTTGTGCCAACGGCCCGCTGACCTTCAGTTCGGCGGGTTGCGTCAGCAGACCGTTCGGCCCACCTGTGACGCGGGCCGTGCCGTTCCAGCCTGTTTTCTGACTGGCCTGCACGTTCACGCTGCCCGTGAAGCCCTGCGTGGCGACGTTACCACTGGCTTTCAGCAGGGCCTCCCGGTAATCGACTTTCAGGGTTCCCTGCACCGCGCCCACGCTGGTCAGCGCCAGGTCGGCCACACCGTTCAGGTTCGCTGTGCCGCTGGCCCGCAGGGTGCTGCCGGCCGCCTTCACGCCAAAGTCGGTCAGGGTCAGGGTGCGCCCGTTCAGCGTCCCGACGGTTTGCGTGCCCTGCCGCAGCGTTCCGGTCAGGTTCTGAAGCGTTCCCGTGACCGTTCCCGTCGTGTCGAGCAGCGTGACCCCCGCCACTTCCGCGCCCACGGTGGTGATGGAGCCAGCCAGCGTCGGCGCGTTCAGGAGGCCACCTAGAGTCACCGCCACGTCTGCCTGCCCTTTCGACCCGTCCACCAGCGTCAGGGGGTTCAGGTTCAGGCTGCCGCTCAGTTTCGGAATCAGCGTCGCCGTGCGGGTCAACTGAAGATTCCCGCGGCCAAGCGTGCCGGCGTTCAGGGCGTACCCGCCGCGCCCGTCTCCGGTGAGGCGCACGGGGGAGGCCAGGCCGTCCACCTTCGCCTGCACCGTGCCGCTCAGGTCGGGCCACACGCCGGACAGGTTCACGTCCGCGATATTCTGAGCGCGCCGAACCGTGCCGTACACCTTCGTCCGCGCAGTGCCCTTCTGGAAATCGAAGGTGCTGGCCTCGGCGTACAGCGTGCCGGTCGTGCCGCCGTTCAGGGTGGCGCGGGCGCTGAGTTGCGGGTCACGCCCCCGGCCACTGACGGTCAAACGGGCGGCCAGGTCGCCTGTCAGGACATTCAGGTTGCCGCTCAGGAACGGGTCGCTGGCCTGGCCCGTTAGCGTCACGGTGCCGTCTGCTTTGCCGGTGCCGAAGGACGCCGCCCCCGGATAATTCGTGGGCACGCCGTTCACCTGCACGTTCAGTCCGGCCGGCATTTCGCCCACCGCCGAGATCAGACCGCCGCGCAGCGAGCCGCGCAGGTTCGCCTTCAGGAGTTCGCCGCGCGGTTGGTACTCGGCCGAGCCGTACAGGCTGAACGGCCCGGCCTGCGCCTGGGTGCCTTTCAGTTTCACGTTCTGCAAGGTGAGCCGTTCCGGCCCGCCCGCCGCGCTGCCCCGCGCCTGCACAGTTCCGGCGAAGGTCAGGTCAGCCACCCCGGTGCTTTCCGGCAGCAGCCGTGCCAGATGCAGGGGGGCAGATTTGAGGGTCGCGTCGTACCGTCCGTTTCGCAGCGTGGCCGAACCCGTGACCTGGGGGCCGTTCAGCGTGGCGTCCACATTCCCGGCGGCGTAACGGGCGTTCAACTGTCCGCTCAGTTCTCCGGCGCTATCGGTCAACTGACCGGCAAAAGTCGCCTCGACCCGGTTCCAGGCTGGCCCGCCGAGCGTGGCGGTTCCGCTGGCCTGCAGCTGTCCGGCGCGGCCCCAGAACGCCCCGGCATCCAGGCGCGTGACGGTGATGCTTCCCGCCGGTTTCAGCGGCAGGTTCGCGGGCAGCACGGCGTTGAATCCGGCCTGTTTTTCCCTGATTCCCAGCGTGCCGGTGGCCGTCAGCGGCCCCTGGCCGGTGAAGATGGCGTCCAGCGGCCCGCCCGGCACGTCGCCGGTCACGCGCAGGTTGCCCAGCCAGCCGCTGCGGGCATTCCAGCCCAGCGGCCCGCGCAGGCGCACGTCGTTCTCGCCGCTGGCGTAACGGGTGTTAAGGTTCAGGCTGGCGTTCTGCAACCCCGCCACCGCGCCGCTGTCGAGCTGGCCGCGCACGGTTCCACTGACCTTGCCGCCCGTGAACTCCGCCTTCCAGGTTTTGCCGAGCAGCCGGGCATTCAGGGTGGTGGCGGCGACGTCCAGCCCGTTCACGGCGCGGCTCAGTTTCCCGGTCACGCTCACGTCAGGCCGCGAGAAGGTGCCCGTCACCTGCGCGGTGTACTGGCCCGGCAACACGTCCCGCACGTCGGCGCGGGCCTTCAGGGCCAGGGTAGGGAAGAGGTTCCCGCTGGCGGTCACGTTCCCCTGCGCCAGGTTGGCCTGCGCGTCCCGCACGCTCAGCACACCGTTCTGGAAGCGGGCCGGGGCGCTGAAGTTCACCCCCGCCGCCTCGCCGGAAGCCAGCAGGTTCAGGTTCGCCAGCGTGCCGCCAAGGACGGCGTTAACGCGGCCTGCGGTGTTCGCCAGCGGGCGCAAGTCCGGAACGTTCAGCGTGCCGCTGGCCTTCCAGGCGGCCAGCCCCGCGCCGCCGCTCCTGTTCAGGGCGATGTCCAGCGCCGCGCCCGCGAAGGAGCCCGCCGCTTTCACGCTCGACGTGTTCCCGGTCAGGCCATTTGCCCATGCCGTGACGTTCAGCGGCTGGTTTTGCACCGTCCCCTGTGCCCGCAGGCGAATGGTCTGTGCCGCGTCTCCCTGCAAGGTGGCGTTCACGCGGGTTCCCGTGCCCCCGACGACCTGCAAGGTGGCGTTCGCCCGCGGGTAAATCGGCCCCAGCAGGCGCACGTCGTATCCCTGCAGGGTACTGCTGAGGTTCGCCGCCAGCTGCCCGCCGCGCAGGGTCACGCGGCCCACCGCCCGCTGGCCCTGCAGGGCGATATTGACGCCCGCCTGCCCGGTGGCGCGGCCGAACTTCAGTTCGGGAACGTTCAGGTCGAGGTTCACGCGCCCGCCAGCGCCGTCCAGCAGGGGGCGCAGGGCGCGGGCATCCAGGGTGGCGCCCCGCACCGACAGGTTTTTGCCATCGAACTGCACCGGGAGGCGTGAGCCGGGGTGGGTCAAGGCCCCCTGCACCTGAACGCCGCGGCGCCCATTCACGCTGCGCCAGTCCACGTGGGCGTTCAGGCCCAGCGGCTCTTGCAGGTAACGGGTCTGTTGCAGGGTCAACTCCGCGCCGGTGGCCCACACCTGCGCCACCAGCCGGCCCGGCTGCACGTAAGCGCGCAGTTTTTCCGGCAGCACACCTATGAACGGCGCGAGGCGGGCCGACAGCGTGCCTCCCAGCGCAGGAAGCACCTGCACGCGCCCTTCCAGCGGGCCGGACGGCAGCGCGGCCAGGGTGTTTCCACCACCGACCAGCGTGAGCCTGCCCACCTGCTTTCCAGCGGCCTGCGTCTGCAAGGCGTAGGCGAGGGCGGCGCGGCCCCTCCACTGCCCCCCCTGATAGACCAGCCCGGCAATGTTCGCCCGGGCGCCCGTCAGCGAAGCGCTCAGCGGCAGCGTCTGGGCCGGAACGATGACCCCCAGTGCAGGTGAACCGAAGCGCTGGGCTTTCAGGTTCACCTGCCCGCGCAGGTTGGCCGCACTGCCGGACGCCTGCGCCGTGAGGTAAGGCCCACTGACGCGCACGTTCAGGTCACTGACGGTCGCGGGCAAGATCAGGCGGCCGCTGGCGACTACGTCGTTTCCGGCGAAATTCCCGGTGGCGCGCAGGCGTCCGTTGGCCGCCACCACGGTCAAAGGCCCGGCTTTCAGCGTTCCCGTCAGCAGGCCCTTCTGGGCGCTCAGCGTTCCGTCCAGCGTCTGTCCGGCCAGGGTCAGGCGCTCTGCGGTCACGTTCAGGTTGTCGAACCCGTTCAGGGTCACGCGGGCCTGACCGCCCCGTGGGTCGCGCAGCAGCACCGTGCCGCGCGGGTTGGCGCCGGTGCCCTGCACCTTCCCGCTCACGATCAGCCTTTCCTGGCCGGGGATGGTCAGCGGGCCGTTCACTTCAATGTCGTAGCGCCCACCCGGCAGCGAGGCCGTTCCTGTACCGCGCAGCCCCTGGGCGTCGGTCAGCAGGACGTTCAGGCGACTCCAGGGGCCACTGGCCGCCAGGGTGTACTGATCCAGCACGCCGCGCACGTCCACCGCGCCCTTGAAGCCCGGCCCCCAGGTGGCGCGGCCCTGCACCTGCCCGCTCTGCCCGAAGGCCGTGAGGGCCTGGCGCCCGGCCACGCGGGTCAGGCCCGTTTTGCCGTCATAGGTGGCACGGAGGTTGCCCCAGGTGCCGCTGGCGCTGAGGCTGGGCGTCAGCGCGGCGCGAATGTTCACGGCCTGCGCCGGCACACTCACCCCACCGAACGCCAGTGGCCCGGTGCGCCCGGTCACACGGGCGGCCAGCGAACCGTAAGGGCCGTTCACTGCCAGGTTCAGCTTCTGGTTCTGGTAAGTGACCGTGCCGCCGGTCTGCACCTCCGGGTACACCTGCCCGGAAAGGCGGGCGGTGGGGCGCGCCCCGTTCACGTCCGGCAGGGTGGCCGTCAGGTTCGCCAGCACCCGCCCGAAAGGGTCTGCTCCCGCTGCCCGCGTCAGTGTCCCACTGACATTCGCGCCGGAAGTCAGCACGCTGACCCGCGCCGTGCCGCCCTGTCCGGCCAGGTTCAAGTCCAGCGTGCCGCCCAGGTCTTTCAGGGGCAGCAGGGGACGCAAGGCGGCCAGGTTCACGCGTCCGCTGGCGTTCAGGTTCGGGCCGTTGAGCACGCCGGACGCCGTGTCTCCCAGCGTGGAGACAGTGAAGCGCACGCCGTTCTGCACACTGATGGCCGCGCGGATGTCCGTGCCTTCCAGCCTGGCCGTGGTGCGGTAAGGCGCTTTCAGGAACGTGTCGGCCACGACGCTCACGCCGCCCGCCGTGCCGCGCAGGCTGGCCTGGTCGCCCCTGGCCTGGGCGGTCAGGTTGTACCCGTTTCCGCTGGCCCGCAGCGTCCCGAAGGCGTTCAGCTGGCTGTCCACGCGCACGTCCCCACTGACCCGCGCGCCCACCGACAGCGGCAGGTCGTTCGCCTGCACGCGGACATTCTGGCCCTGCCACGACAGCACCTGACCGCTGGGGCGGAACTCGCCGCGGTTCTCCCTGAAATTCAGGCTGAGCGGGCCACTCAGGCGGCGGGCAATCCCCGGCACGTCCGCCTGCACGTTCCCCGCGAGGTTCCCGCTGTTGAGGTCGAGGCGCCCGGCACCACTGGCCGCCGCGCCCGCACCTGTCAGTCCGCGCACCTGCCAGGTGCCGCGCAGGTTGCCGTCGAGGTTCACGCCCAGGTGGCCCACGTTCACGGCGGGGCCGCCCACGTCCAGTTGCACGGGGCGCACGGTCTGCACGTTCAGGCGCGTGTTGGCGCCCGTTCGCACGGCACTGATCTCCACCAGGCCGCTGAGGTTCTTCGTGGGCAGCACCGGGGCCAGGGCCGCCAGGTTGACGCGCCCGTTCACGTTCACGCGCTCCCCGTCGACGACGCCGCGCAGGGTGTCGCGCCGGGTGCTGAGCGTAAAATTCACCCGCTCGTTCACGCTAAGGACACCGCGCACGTCCGTTCCGGGAATGGACACGGTGGTCAGGTAGGGGGCCTGAAGCTGCGCGTCCGCCTGCACCGGAATTCCCGCCGCCGTGCCGCGCACCCGGGCGGACTGGCCCAGCGCGGTGGCGGTCAGGTCATAGCTGCTGCCCAGCACGCGCAGGTTCCCGAAGGCGTTCAGCCTGCTGTCGACGCGCAGGTTCCCGCTGAGCCGCGCTCCGCCCGCCACGGCGAGCCCCTTGACCTTCAGGCCGAACTGGTCTCCTTGCCATGTCAACACCTGCCCGCCCGGGCGGAAGGTGCCGCGCTGATCGATGTAATTCAGGTTCAGCGGCCCGCTGAGGGCCTGCGGGATGCCCGGCACTTTCGCCTGCACGTCCCCGGTCACGTCGCCGCCCGTGGCGTCCAGACGGCCGCGGCCGCTGAGGGTGACACCCGCGCCCGTCAGGTTCCGCGCCTGCCACGTTCCCCGGAACTGCTTGTCCAGATTGAGCTGCACCGTGCCGAAGTCAGCGGTGACGCCCGTTTTCGTGAGGCGGGCCGTGCCGCTCAGCGGGAACGGGCCAGCCGCGCCGTTCTTGACCACTGCTGTGAGGTTCTCCGGCGTGCCCGTCAGGGTAATGTCCGCTTTGGCGGCGGCGAAGGCGGGGCTGAAGGTGGCGGCAAGCTGCTGCCCTTCCAGGTCGAAAGTGGCGGCCAGTGGCCCCCCCAGCCCCCGGCCGCGCAGGGCGACGAGGTTCGCGTCATTCATGCTGGCGGCGATGTCCAGCGGTTTCCCGGCCAAGTCTCCCTTCCAGGTGGCGCTGCCTTTGCGCCCGAAGGCCCACTGGCCTTCCAGTCTCTGACTTCCGGAGAGGCCCGTGTCGGCGCTGAAACTCAGGTCGTTGGTCTGGGGGGTGCGGTGCGTGTCGTTGTTCAGCAGGGTGTATTCGGCCTTGGCGTTGCTGAAGGGCACGCCCGCCAGGGTTCCTGCGCCCTGCGCGTAGGCTTTCACACGAATGGTGCTCCAGCCGCCCGCCGTGACGCGCAATTTCAGGTTGCCCTGGCCGGTCGTGTTCAGGGAGCGCGCCAGACCCGCCACCGTGGGCGTGGCGTCCGCCGAGACCGTCCAGTTCTGCGCTTTCAGGTCGACGCCGCCCTTCGCCGTGACCGGGCCGTCCCAGCCCGTTCCGGCGAGGTTGAGGGTGATGCGGTCGCCCCGGTGCAGCGCCGTTCCCGTGACGTTCTTCACCGTGACGAACTGCGCTTCCGGTACGCGCAGCAGGCCCCGGTACAGTTTCACGTCGCCCTGAATGGGGCCGTCCCCGAAGACGTACTGCCCGCGCAGCCAACCGGCCTCGATGCCCTTCCAGTAATCGCGGGCAATGCGGGCGTCCGCGTCGAAATGCACCGTGAAGCGGTTGGCCCCTGCGGCGGTGTCGGCCACCTGCACCTGCGCACTCAGCGGACCTTCGGGCGTGCGGCCGTGCAGCAGAATCTTTCCACTGGCATCCCGGCTGATGCGGGCGGTCACGCTGGGAATATTCGCGCCCTGTCCGTCGACGTTCAGGCGCGTGTTCTGCACGTTCACCTGGTTGACGATGATTTTCCAGCCGCCCCCGCCACCACCGGCAGGCTGGCCCGTGCCGGACATCAACTCTTTCAGCTTCAGGTTGACGGTGGCGTCGTTCACGCTGACGTTGATTCGCGCTGTCCTGGTGAAGGGGTTGGCCGACACCACCGTCACGTTTGCCCGCCCGGCCGTGGCGGTCAGTCCCGGCAGGTCGATGGCCGCGTCCGAGAGGGTGGGCGACCACAGGGGGCCCCTCACCCGCCCGCCCTTGACCCCGACCTGCTCGCCCAGGCGCCCCAGGATCTGGTTGCCGAACAGCGCCGGGGAGTACGCCGCCACTGCGCCCAGCGCCAGGCCCGCGCCCAGCAGCACCCACGGCCACTTGCGCGCTTTTCGGCGGCGTGGGGCAGGTGAGGGTGGCGGCGTCAACTCTGGCGAGCCAGGACGCGTCATCGCGGCCCCTGGTCAATGGGGCAGGTCTTCACGGGCAGGGGGAATTGTGCGGCATGGCCCGGCATTCGTCCGCCCATCTTACCCGTAAAACATGAGCTGCACGTCCCGCAGCGTCAGGCCCGCCCAAGAAAACGCGCACCTGCCCCGGACAGCTGGGGCAGGTGCAAACAGGGGCAGGAAAATAGAGAGGAATCAGATGAACAGGGGCGCGTCGGGGTCTTCGGCCTGCGCCCGGTCGCGCCGACCCAGCAGCGCCGCGGCCGCCCCGATTCCCAGCAGAGCACCCAGCGACAACACCAGCACCACCCACAACGACCCCAGGGAAGACGAAGCACGATCAGAGGAACCCATGCTCCCAGCATAACTGCTTGCGGCCGCCAGGCGAACCACCCTCAAGAAACCTTCAGCCTGTACCGGCTTTTCAGGGGCAGATGAGCGAGGCGGTGCCTTAGCCCTGCGCCTCGTTCTGCACGGGTCGTCAGGAGCCTTGCAGAGAAGGAGGGGCTCCGGCGGTATGCTGTCGGGGCCGCTCATCAAGAACGGCGCAGATCGTCACCCACTTTTTTCTTTCCCATAACAGGAGAAACCCAATGCAATACGTGGTCCATCGCCCCCGCGTCGGGGTGTTCATCGACACGCAGAACCTCTACCACAGCGCCCGCGACCTGCTGGAGCGCACCGTGAATTTCGAGACCATCCTTCAGTCCGCCACGCGTGATCGTGAGCTGCTTCACGCGATCAGTTACACCGTGGAACGCGACGGTGAGGCGACCTCGCGGCCGTTCATCTACAAGCTCTCGACCCTGGGGTTCAAGGTGCGGCGCATGACCCTGACGCTGCACCACGTCACTGACGGCGGCAAACCCATCTACAGCGGCAACTGGGATATGGGCATCGTGGCCGACATGGTGCGCCTGATGGATCACCTGGACATCGTGGTGCTGGGCAGCGGAGACGGGGACTTCACCGATATTGTGGAAGTGCTTCAGGAGCGCGGCAAGCGGGTCGAGGTGATCGCTTTCCGGGAGCACACCAGTCAGGACTTGATTGACGCCGCCGACCGCTTTACGCACCTGCCGGACATCGACGGGGCGCTGATGCCCGCCCGCGTGAAGAACGGCAAGGCCACGCCGGAAGAAGACCCCGCCACCGCATGACCGCCCCGGACCGGTCGGAACAGAACGCCAACGCCGTGCTGGAACGGCTGAACTTCGATCTGCCGGACAGCCGCATTGCCCAGACCGGCGCGGAGCCCCGCGACACCTCGAAGCTGATGGTGGTGGAGGGCGGCCTTCAGCACCGCCTTTTCCGTGACCTGCCGGAATTCCTGCGTGCTGGTGACCTGCTGGTGTTCAACGAGTCGCGCGTCATTCCCGCCCGGATCATGGCGCGCAAGCCCGTGGTGAACGGCCCGGCTGGCGCAGCACAGGGGGGCGGCCAGATTGAAGTGCTGCTGCTACGCGAGGAAGAGAAGAACGTCTGGAGCGCGTACCTGAAACCCGCCAAACGCGCCGGCAAGGAATTGCTGCTGGGTCAGGCAGAAGCACAGCACCGCGCCGAAATCGTGGGCGTCATGGACGACGGCGCCCGCCTGCTGCGCTTCGAACACGACATCAAACCCCATCTGGATGAAATTGGCCGCCTGCCGCTGCCCCCGTACATCGATGCGGGCGACTCGGACGAGGTGTGGCGCGAGCGTTACCAGACGGTATACGCCCGCACGCCCGGCAGCGTGGCCGCGCCCACCGCCGGGCTGCACTTCACGCCGGAACTCCTGCGAAAGCTTTCGGACATGGGGGTGCAGCAGGCGCAGGTAACACTGCATGTCGGCGCGGGAACGTTCAAACCCATCACCGGGCCGGTCAGCCAGCACGTCATGCACGCCGAACGCTACACCGTCACGCCTGAAACCGCGCGGGCCATTAACACTGCCAGGGCCGAGGGCCGGCGCGTGGTCGCGGTGGGCACCACCACCGTGCGCACCCTCGAAAGTGCCTGGGACGGCCAGCAGGTCAGGGCCGGCGAAGGCGAGACGCAGATTTTCATCACGCCCGGCACACCCGTCAACGTCCCGGATCTTCTCATCACCAACCTGCACCTGCCTGGCAGCACCCTGCTGCTCCTGGTCGCTGCCTTTGCCGGCGAGGAGCAGATCAAAGCCGCGTATGCCGCTGCGCTGGAAAACGCCTACCGTTTCTACTCGCTGGGCGACGCGATGCTGCTGAAAAGAAGCCTGTAGAGGCTTTTCCTTGTTGCGTCAGTTTCTCCGCAAGCTACGAACCATCAGCTTTAATCATCGTCACCGTCGCGCTTTCCTTCACGAAGCCCAGCGCTTCGTTGATGGCGAGCGTCGGAGACACGCGGCTCTATCGCTGGCGTTCCAGTTCAGCCACGGCCACGGGCCTCTCCGGGTGGGCTGACGTAAGAAAAGCCGCCAGGCCAGGAAAATCTTCTGGCGTGCCGGGCCTGTACATCGGCCAAATGGCTCACGGCCCGCCCACAGCGGTGGCCTATACTTTCCGGCGATGACACAACAAGTCGAGCAGAGCAGCAATCCACTGCTGAATATCGGTTTCAAGATTCCCTTCGACCAGATTAAACCTGAGCACGCGGAAGGTGCGGTAGACACACTGCTGGCCGCCACCCGCGAGCGCGTGGAACAACTGGCCGCCGCCAGCGAGCGCGATTTCGCGGGCTTCATGGATGACCTCGATACCCTGACCGAGCAGCTCGGCACAGTGGACACCATCGTCCACCACCTGAACAGCGTGGTGACCAGCGACGAGTGGAAGGCCGCCGTGGAGGCCATCATTCCCAGAACCTCGGCGTTCTACTCGGAGTTGAGCCTGCATCCCGGCCTGTGGAAGGCTCTAAAAGCCTACGCGGAAACGGACGCGGCCAAGGGCCTCGACCCCTTGCGCTCGCGGCTGCTGAAACTCACCCTCGACGAGTTCAAGCGTGGCGGCGCCGACTTGCCCGACGACAAGAAGGCCCGCCTGACCGAGGTGAATACCCGCCTGGCGCAGATCACCAACCAGTTTGCCAAGAACGTGCTGGAAGGCACCGCCGCCTACGAGTTGTACGTTCCCAGTGAGCGGCTGGCGGGTGTGCCGCAGCGCGTCATCGACGCCACGCGCCTCGATGCGCAGGGCAAGGACAGGGAGGGCCACCGCCTGACCCTGCACCAGCCGGTGATGCAGCCCATCCTGACCTACGCCGATGACCGCGAGTTGCGCCGCGAACTGTGGCAGGCGAGCGGCCGGCTGGGCCGCGAAGAGGGGCGCGACAACCGCCCGCTGGTGAGCGAAATCCTGCAACTGCGCCGCGAGCGCGCCGAACTGCTGGGCTTCAGGAATTTTGCCGACCTGGTGCTGGAAGAACGCATGGCGAAAACCGGCGACACTGCCCTGGCTTTCGAGCGTGACCTGGAAGCCAAGACCCGCCCGGCCTTCGAGCGTGAGAACGCCGAACTGGAGGCTTTTTACCGCAGTCAAGCCGGCGCGGACGCGCCCGCGCTGGAAATGTGGGACGTGGCGTACTGGGCCGAGAAGCAGCGCCAGGAGAAGTACGATTTCGACGAGGAGACCCTGCGCCCGTACTTCGAGTTGAACAATGTGCTGAATGGCCTGTTCGAGATCTGTCAGCGGGTGTTCGGCATCACCGTGAAAGAGGGCCAGGCTCCCGGCTGGCACCCCGAAGTACGCTTCTACGATATTTCCGACGAGTCCGGCACGCACGTCGCCAGTTTCTACACCGACTGGTTCCCCCGCGACAGCAAACGCGGCGGCGCGTGGATGAACGCCTTCATCACCGGTGGGCCGCGCGAGGACGGCGTGGAACCACACCTGGGCCTGATGTGCGGCAACATGACCCCGCCCAGCGGGGACACGCCCAGCCTCCTGAGCATCCGTGAGGTGGAAACGGTCTTCCACGAGTTCGGGCACCTGCTGCACCACGCCATGAGCCGGGTTCCGGTGCACAGCCTGTCGGGCACCAACGTCGCCTGGGATTTCGTGGAACTGCCCAGCCAGATCATGGAGAACTGGGTCATGGAGCGCGAGGCCCTCGACCTGTTTGCCCGCCACTACCAGACCGGCGAGCGCCTGCCGCAAGACCTGTTCGAGAAGATGGTGGCTGCCCGCAACTACCGCGCCGCCTACACCGCCATGCGCCAGTACAGTTTCGGCACCGCCGACCTGACCCTGCACGTGGAATTCGACCCGAACAGCGGCGCTGACCCCATCGCGGCGGCCCGCGACATCATGGCCCGCTTCGTTCCCACCGCCCTGCCCGACGATTACGCCCAGATCGCCAGTTTCAACCACCTGTTCTCCAGCCCGGTCGGGTACGGGGCCGGCTACTACAGTTACAAGTGGGCCGAGGTCCTCGACGCCGACGCTTTTTCCCGTTTTGCCAGCGAGGGTCTCTTCAACCGCGACACCGGCCGCGCCTACGTGGACAGCATCCTGAGCCGTGGCAACAGCGACGACGCCGCGCAGCTCTACCGCGACTTCATGGGCCGTGACCCCGACCCCGCGGCCCTGCTGAAACGAAGCGGCCTGCTGTAAGGCGTCACTTCCGGGTGTTCTGCCAGGCCGAATAATCGCCAGCAAACCGCCAGTCGTCCAGGCTGGCGGTCGCTTTTCCATACCGCTGATTCACGGAGCAGTACCCACCAAAAACGACGCTCCGGGCTGGTGTTTTCCAGCCGGTGACCCAGAAGTGAACGCTGCCCGGTCTCGGGGCAGTTGCGCCAGGATTGATTTGCACAGTAAAGCTCAGCATTTCTTTGCTGGCCTGCGCCGCAATCGCCTCCTGGCAAGCCTGCCAGGGATCGGAAGCGGCCTGGCTGCCTGAACGGCCCGGCCACCAGAAAAAAGCGGCGCTCAGCAGCAGACCCAGACCTGGCAGCCACAGGCACCCGGCAGGGCCACTTCGCCGTCTGGGCCGCGCTGGAGACAGCCTTATGTTCCCGCCTGGTTTCAGTCGACTCAAACGAGTTCCCTGGGCCTGTACGTCACCGCTTCGGCCAGGTGCGCTTCGGTGATGGTCTCACTGCCGGCCAGGTCGGCGATGGTGCGGGCCACCCGGAGAATGCGGTCGTACCCGCGTCCGGTCAGGCCCAATTGCCGGGCGGCGGCCTGCGCGAAGGCCAGCGGCCCGGCGTTCAGGGCGGCGTGCTCGCGCAGGGCCTGGCCGCTCAGGTCACTGTTCCGGGCGCCCTGGCGGGCCGTCATGCGCTCACGGGCGGCCACGATCCGCGCCTTGACTGGGGCAGAAGGCTCGGGTTCCGGGGCGCGGGTCAACTCGTCGACGGTAAGGCGAGGCACTTTCAGGGTGAGGTCGATGCGGTCGAGCAGCGGGCCTGAGAGCCTTCCCGCATACCGCAGGCGTTCTACCGGCGTGCAGGTGCAGGGTTTCTCCGGGTCGCCAAAATGACCACAGGGGCACGGGTTCATGGCGGCTATCAGTTGAAAGCGGGCGGGGTATTCCACCGTGGCGCGCGCGCGGGAGATGGTGACATGCCCGTCCTCCAGCGGCTGCCGCAGGGTTTCCAGCGCCTTGCGGCTGAACTCCGGGAACTCGTCCAGAAAGAGCAGGCCCCGGTGGGCCAGCGATACTTCGCCCGGCTTGGGAAGGCTGCCCCCGCCGATGAGCCCGGCGTCCGAGACGGTGTGGTGAGGGGAACGGAAGGGCGCGTGGCGTTGCAGGGCCCCGCGTGAGGTGAGCAGTCCGGCCGCCGAGTGGATGCGCGTCACCTCCAGCGCCTCGTCCCGCGTCAGGGGCGGCAAAAGTCCCGGGGCGCGGCGGGCCAGCATGGTCTTGCCGCTGCCAGGCGACCCGATCAGCAGCAGGTTATGTCCGCCGGCCAGCGCGACTTCCAGGGCGCGGCGGGCGGCGCTCTGGCCCTTCAGGTCGGCCAGATCCGGGAAAGCGTCCGCGTTGTCCGGTACGTCTCTCGCCTGCGCAGCGTTCAGGGGTTGACGCCCGCTGAGGTGCTGCACGGCGTCCCACAGGTTGCGCGGGCCGTAGACAGTCAGGTCGCCGATCAGGGCAGCTTCCTGCGCGTTGCCGTCGGGCAGCAGCGCGTCCCGGCGCAGTTGCGAGGCCAGCAGCGCCAGATTGACCGCCCCGGCAATGGGCCGCAGCGAGCCGTCCAGCGCCAGTTCCCCGGCGATCAGCAGGCCTTGCAGGGACGCGGCAGGAATGATGTCCTGCGCCGCCAGCAGCCCCAGGGCAATAGGCAGGTCGTACAGCGGGCCTTCCTTGCGCAGGTCGGCGGGGGCCAGGTTCACGGTGATGCGGGCGGCTGGGAAGGGCAAGCCGGCGTTGCGAATGGCGGCGCGGACGCGCTCGCGGGCCTCGCTCACGGCCTGATCGGGCAGCCCCACCACGGTAAACGCGGGCAGCCCGCTGGACACGTCCACCTCGACTTCCACCGCCACGGCGTCCACGCCGATCAGGGCCACACTATGGGCGCGGGCCAGCATTTACCGGAACCTCCACACGAACGTCACAGGGGTAGTGTAGAGACGGACTCTCGCGCCAACCTGACAAGCCCCGCAGGCAGACGCCGAGGGGGCTGATCGCAAGAGGTCGGTCAAGAAAGGTCTGTCGAGGCGCAGCCCCGGTGTCTATTCACGATCCTCCATCCCAGACATGAACCGGAGCGGCCTTCCACGGCTCCCTATACTGCCTGGCATGGAACTGGCGATTGTTGGCGTCGGAAAACTGGGGTTGGCCCTGCTGGAAGGCGTCACGTCGCGCGGCGTATTGCCGCCGGGCGAGATTGGACTTATCGACACACACACCGAACGGGTCAATGAACTGGCGGCCAGGACGGGCGCGCGCGTATTGCAACTCAGCGAACTCGCGCAGGCCAGGCGCGTGCTGGTCAGTTTGCAGCCGCGCGTGTTTCCGGAGGTCACCGAGTGGCTGGCACACGAGAACACCGGCTACATCAGCACCATGGCGGGCGTGAACGTCAGCACGCTGGTGCGCCGCCTGGGCACGAAGCGCGTGGTGCGGGTCATGCCCAACCTGGCCGCCACCATCGGGCACTCGCAGACGGCCATTACCGGGCCGAAAGAAGCCGAGGACGCGGGTGACCTGGCTTTCGCGCACCGCCTGTTCGAGGCGGTGGGGGACGCTTACGACCTGCCCGAGCACCTGTTCAACGTGTTCACCGGCATGAGCGCCTCTGGCCCCGGGTACATGGGGCTGGTGGCGGACGCCCTGGCCGACGGCGCGGTGCGTATGGGCATGGCCCGCCCATTGGCGCGGGAACTGGCGGCGAAACTGATGGTCGCCAGCGGCCACCTGCTTCAGCAGCGTGCCCACCCTGGCCTGCTCAAGGACGAGGTGTCCAGTCCGGGCGGCACCACCATCGCCGGGATCGAGAGCCTGGAGGAGGCCGGCGTGCGCGGCGCCTTCATCAAGGCGGTGGCAGCGGCCTCCCGGCGTGCTACGGAGCTGGGCCGCGATCAGGACGACTGAGCGGCCTGCGGCCCACCGGACACTGCGGGGTCGAGAGACTTTTGTGACCGCATCCAGGCACAATGGGGGCGTGCGCCTCCTTGCCTCAGTCAGCCTCGCCCTGGTGTCTGCCAGCCTGTCCGCCCCGGTCAGTCCCCACTACTATCCGCACCAGGCGGGGAAAAGCTGGACGTACGGCAACGGCGAGACGCAGGTGGTAGGATCGCCCGTCACTTACCGGGGCCTGTCCCTCGTTCCGGTCAATCACCTGTTCGGCAAACTCCTGGTGCAGCAGGACCTGATGGAGTACCGTCCGGACGGCAGCGTGTGGCTGCGCGGCATTCACCAGAACGGCAAGCTGACCTGGCTGGCCCAGCCGCTGAACGTGTACCCGCCCGGCCCGCTGAGCGTGGGCCGCCGCTGGAAAAGCGGCCCAGACGACGTCAGTGTCACCGGCACCCAGGCCGTGAAAACCAGCGCGGGGACGTTCAATGCCCTGGTGGTAACCACCTTCTCCAGCGGCGGGAAAAGGGCGCAGCACCGCTACTTCGTGCCGACCCTGGGCGTCGTGCAGTTCCAGACGGCCGACGGCACGGTGGTTCCCCTGATCGATCGACGCTAACAGCGATCTGCCCCCAGTGTTCCTGGCGGTGTCTTCCCGCCTACTTTTTCTTGCGCCAGCCGAAGGTCAGCAGGTCGGCATACATTCTGGTGCGGGCACGGGCGCCTTTCCAGAACCCGCGCTTTTTCTCCTTGAGTACCTGCGCCACCTGCGGGAGTTCGATGTAATCCCACCTGGCCCCGGTGTTTTTCAGGTGGGCGGTGATGGCCGGTTCAGGCCAGCGTTCCTCGCCCAGGTGCGGCACGCCCAGCAGCCAGGCGCGGCGGCAGGCCCGCTGCCCACTCAGGTGCGGCGTGAGTTTGTTGCCCCAGTCGGTCACGAATCCCCCGCCCTCGAACACACCGATACTCATGTCCAGTTGACCATTCGTGACGGGGGCCAGCAGCAGGTGCAGGTGCTCGGGGGTCAGGCCGGTCAGGTCGGCGTCCAGCATCAGGACGTACTCGGCCTGTGTGGCCTCCAGCGCGGCCTTCAGGGCGGGGCCTTTGCCGCCGTTGGGTTGCAGATCCAGCACCCGTGCGCCGGCCTGCCGCGCCACGTTCACGGTGTCGTCCACACTGCCGTCCGAGGCCACCACCACGTCGGCCGTGAGGCGCTGTGCCACCCCGATAACGCCCGCTACGGTGCTTTCCTCGTTGAAAGCCGGAATGACCACAGCCACGGAATCAGGGTTCAGGTGGGGTGGGGGGGCGGCACACATCTGGACGCATGCTAAGCGAAATGGCCCGCGTTCGCCAAAGAGATGACCAGAGCAAAAGGAAGCCTACCTTCTTTGACTTTAAGGGCGCTCTGTCGAAGGGGGCGGCCCCTCGCCGTGCAGCAGTTTCTCCAAACGCTCGCCGGGGGCCAGAGCGCCGTGCATCAGCAGCGTGAAGCGTTCCTGCCAGTCGCGAAGCACCTCGCGCTGGTCACGGTGACCGCCGTGCAGCAGGGCCAGCAGGCAGGCGTCCACGAACATGGCCGCCAGCAGGCGCGTGTCGGCTTCGGGGCGAAGACCTCCCTGGCGGCGCATGGCCAGCAGCACCGGCTCGACCAGCGCCACCAGGGTCATGGCGGTGTGCATGGCCTGCGTGCTGTTCACGGAAGGAGCGGCGTCCGGCGCCTTACCTTCACGTTCAGGGCCAGCCCCTTCGGGCGCCGTGACCGTGCGCACCGGCAGACCGATCACCGCCTGGCCGACCGCGCCCACCAGGTGGCGGTAGCGCACGCCCAGGTCGGCCATGCGGCCCGTCACCACGCTCCACACGGCCTGCGGGTTGGCCCCGGTGTTCAGGCGGCGCAGGGCCTCACTGCGCGTTTCCGCCACGGCCCGCTCGAAGTGCGCCAGCAGCATATGCGTCTTGCTCGGAAAATAGCGGTACAGGTTGGTGCGGCTGACGTACGCGGCGCGGGCGATGTCCTGAGCGCTGGTGCCCTCCAGGCCGCTGCGGGCGAACAACTCGAAGGCCGCCCGCGCAATCCGTACGCGGCGTTCGTGCTCCTGTTCTGCCCGGTCTGCTTTCACGGGCGTATTCTAGAGGGCCCTGCGGCCCGGAGAATGCAGTCGTGAAAGGGGCGTCTTAACATCAGTCCTTGAGGAAGTGGGGGTGCAGCAAATGCAGTAAGCCCACTCGGCTCTCCATTTATCAGGATACCCCTTTGCATGAAGGTCTGCTGTAAGCTGCCCGGCTGACCCGGGTCTGACATTCGGACTACATTGACCGTACTGGGATCAACCCACTCCCAGTGACAATTGAAGGAGAGTGATTATGCACATCTACAAGCTGTCAGGCCGGAACGTCGAAGTCACCGATGCCATGCGTGACTATGTCGAGGAAAAACTCTCGCGCCTGGACCGTTTCAACGACCAGATCACGGACGCGCGGGTGACCCTTACGGTACGGGACGTGCGGAACTCTGAACGACGCAACCGCGTGGAAGTGCAACTGAACGTGCCCAGCGGCATCATCCGCGCCGAGGAACACCACGCGGACATGTACGCCGCCATCGACAAGGCCAGTGACGTGCTGGAACGCCAACTGCGCAAGTTCAAGACGCGTTACCTGCGTCACCGCAGCGAGGGCACGCCGCTGCCCGAACCCGGCCCGGCCGAAGCCGCTGTGAACGCCGGGGACGACGTGAGCGAATTTGCCCCCGAAATCGTGCGGCAAAAACGGTTCGAGATGCGCCCCATGTCGCCCGAGGACGCCGTGGCGCAGATGGAAGCGCTGGATCACGATTTCTTCGTGTTCAGGAACATGAAGACCAACCGGACCGGCGTGGTGTACCGCCGCAAGGACGGCCACTACGGCCTGATCGAACCCAACTGACCTGACGCGCCGCAGAGGGGGCCAAGCCTTGCGCTTGTGCCCTCTGCTTTTTGCCGAAGCCCGGCGTGTGGACGCTGCCCGGCGGGACAGGGGCCACCTGTGTTACTGCCGCATGGGCGAGTAAAGCCACATCTCTTTTCCAGCAGAGTGATAGTCTGGGGTGTTTATGATCGCGCACGTGATCAACCCCGGAAGCTGCAACGTGAAACTCGCGTGTGCCACCATTCAACCTGGCCTCAATCCGGCCCTGCCCAGCCAGCTGCGGGTCACCCTGGATCGCCGTGAACTGCCCATCGACGACGTGCCGGACGCGGCAGCGATGGACGAAGTGGCCGCGCAGATTCTGGCTGCCACGGCGGACTGGCCCGCCCCGGACGTGATCGTGGGCCGGGGCGGGCAACTGGGGCGCGTTCCGGCCGGCACCTACCGCCTGACGCCGGAACTGGCCGGGCGCATGCTGGAAAAAGGCGGCTTCGAGCAACCCGAGAACCTGGGTGCGCCGCTGGCCCTGCGGGTCGCCGAGGCGCGCGGCGCACCCGGGTTTATTGTCGATCCGCAAAGCGTCGACGAACTGCTGCCCGAAGCGCACATGACCGGCATTACCGGGCTGCGCCGCGAAGCGCAGTTCCACGCCCTGAACGCCCGCGCCGTGGCCCGCCGCGCCGCGCACGAGATTGGCAAGAAGTTTCGTGAGGCCCGCATCGTGGTGGCGCACTTCGGCTCGACCACCAGCGTCACCGCCTTCGACCAGGGCCGCGCCATCGACACCACCGGCACCGCCCCCAACGGCGGCCCGCTGGGCGCCCGCCAGAGCGGCCCGCTGCCCGCCCGCACCCTGCTGAAACTGGCGCGTGACCACAGCGAAACCGAAGTCATGCACCTGCTGACCCGCGAGGCCGGATTTTTCAGCCTGGCCGGCAGCGCCGACCTGAAAGACCTGGAAGCCCGCGCCGCCGACCCCGACAACACCGCCGTGCAAACCGCCATTGCGGCCTTCGTGCACCAGGCCTGCAAGGCCATCGGTGAGCAAACGGCAGCGCTGCCCGGCCGACCCGACGCCATCGCCATCACCGGCGGCATCGCCAA
Source organism: Deinococcus fonticola (assembly GCF_004634215.1). NCBI lineage: Bacteria > Thermotogati > Deinococcota > Deinococci > Deinococcales > Deinococcaceae > Deinococcus > Deinococcus fonticola. Next base: position 67,467 of record NZ_SMMH01000007.1, read on the forward strand.
GTGGGACGCCCTGGTCGACCGTATCGAGCGCCGCCTGGCCTGGATCGCGCCGGTCGTCGTGGTGCCCGGTGAACTGGAACTCGAAGCCCTGGCCGAAGGTGCCGGGCGCGTGCTGCTGGGTCTGGAAGGCCTGCGCGAGTGGACGCCGCAAGGCGTCACCACCCTGCCGCCTGTCGAGGCCCCCCGGCAGGACGAGTCCGCGTCCGCGCCTGCCGGAGCCCCGCTCTAAAACATGGCCCGGCGTTTGCGCGCGGGTCAGCACCCGGCTCCCGAACCCATCCGGGCCACCAGCATGTGGCGCGTTGACCAGATTTTTCTGGCCCGCCACGGCCAGCGCATCGAAGTCATCTGTTCCCTGGTCAACGATCAGGGGGGCCTGCGTAACCTGAGCATCGTCGCGCCCACCAGCGACCCGGTGAAAGCCGTGCGGCACGCGGCCCGCCACGTGGCCGGCAAGGGCAACGTGTACAGCGCCCGGCAGGCGCGGCTGCGCTGGGCCAGGGAGCAGCTGGTCACCGAGCAGGACGAACTGATCCGCGACCGCGACCTGGAAGACGAATTTCTGGACGAGTTCGAGGAAACCCTGGCAGCAGTGCGCGACCGGATGCGCTGACCCGGCAGGCATTGACTCGTTAATCTGGGCGGCATGGCTTTCTGGCTGTTGAAATCTGAACCGGACGTTTTTTCCTACGCGGAGCTGGTACGCGTGGGCACAGAGCCCTGGAACGGCGTGCGGAATTACCAGGCGCGCAATTACCTGCGCCAGATGCAGGCCGGTGACCTGTGCCTGTTCTACTACTCGAACGCGAAACCGGCTGGGGTGGCGGGCGTGGCCCGCGTGGTGCGCGGCGCCTACCCGGACAACCTGCAATTCGACCCGGACAGCCCTTACTTCGACCCTAAATCGAACCCGGACGAGCCGCGCTGGAGCATGGTGAATGTCGCCCCGGTGGTGGCCTTCCCGGAAGTGCTGCCGCTGGAGACTATCCGGGCCTTGCCTGCCTGGCAGTCATCTCCACTGACGCAAAAAGGCTCGCGCCTGAGCGTTCTGCCCGTCACGCCGCCGCAGTTTCAGGAAGCCCTTGAGGCCGCGAACGTGACCCTGGAGTCTGATAAGAATGCCAGCCCATCAGTGAGGAGATAACTTGGAAATTTACACAGAGCGAACAGGAATAAAAGTGTCTCGGACGTGGAGGTGGCCCACTGGCATTTTTCTGGAGGAAGAACGGAACAAATGGGATGCTTCTTAAGGCTTGAAACTGCCGTCCTGCACCGAGAAACACTGACATGCCTCTGCAATAAGGGGAGGGACACCCGTGAAATGAAGCCAGGGGGTGGACTGGGATGGTGTCACGTTCTTGTCAGGGAGGCGCGGGCATAGTGAGGCATGGAACTGCTTCTCGCTGCGCTGACCATCCTCGTCTCGCTGGCCCTGGCGGCCGCGCAGCAACGCCACCCATCCCAGAAGACCAGGGCTTACGTGCGCGTGCACACCCGCCACACGACCAGGCGCTGAACGACCTTCCGGGCGATTGGCCCTGTGCTCACGTCAGGAACAGGCGGTAACCGGCGTTGTCACTCATGTTCACGGCGGGATACCCCAGGGCCTCCAGCGAGGCGGCGAACTGCCCCAGCTCACACTCTGGCACCTGAATGCCGGCCAGAATACGGCCGTAGTCACTGCCGTGGTTGCGGTAGTGAAAGAGGCTGATGTTCCAGCCGGCCTGCAACTGCGTCAGGAATTGCCGCAGCGCCCCGGGCCGCTCCGGGAACGTGAATGAGTACACGCGCTCGTCCTGCGCTTCGGGGGCGCGGCCCCCCACCATGTAACGGATGTGAACCTTGGCCAGTTCATCGTCGGTCAGGTCAAGGGCGGCGTACCCGGCCACCTGAAGTTCGCGCATAATCTCGTGCCGTTCCCCGGGGTGAGTGAGGTGCACGCCCACGAAAATGCGGGCGTCGTCGCGCGGGGCGTAGCGGTAGTTGAATTCCGTGATGGCGCGGTTGCCGATGAGCTCGATGAACTTCAGGAACGCGCCGGGTCTTTCCGGGATGGTCACCGCGAAAATGGCTTCGCGCTTCTCGCCGATTTCCGTGCGTTCCGAAACGTGGCGCAGGCGGTCGAAGTTCACGTTCGCACCGCTCGCCACAGCCACCAGCGTTTCCCCGTGCAATTCGCGTTCCTGCGCGTACTTTTTCATGCCCGCCAGCGCCAGCGCTCCAGCGGGTTCCATCACTGCGCGCGTGTCGTCGAAGATGTCCTTGATGGCCGCACACACCTCATCGGTGTTCACAGTGACCCAATCATCCACGTAACGGCGTGCCAGGTCGAAGGTAAACTCTCCCACCTGCTTGACCGCCACGCCGTCCACGAAGATGCCCACCGTGTCCAGCCGCCGCCGCTTGCCCAGCCGCACGCTCTGGGTCATGGCGTCACTGTCGTCCGGCTCCACGCCCACCACCCGCACACCCGGCATCAGGGCTTTCAAGACCGCTGCTACGCCCGCGATCAATCCGCCGCCGCCCACCGGAACAAAGACCGTGAATCCGTTTCCTTCCACCTGACGCAGCAATTCCAGCGCCAGGGTGCCCTGGCCCGCCAGCACCAGCGGGTCGTCGAATGGGTGCACGAACGTCAGGCCCAGCTCGCGCTGCAACTCGAAGGCCCGCGCTTCGGCGTCACTGAAGCTGTCGCCGTGCAGCACCACCTCGGCCCCCCGCGCCCGGCAGGCCTGCACCTTGATTTCCGGCGTGGTGGCGGGCATCACGATCACCGTGCGAATCCCCAGCTGCTGCCCGGAAAAGGCCACCCCCTGCGCGTGGTTCCCCGCCGACGCGCAGATCACCCCGCGCGCCCGTTCCGCCTGCGGAAGCTGCGCCATGCGGTTGAACGCCCCACGCAACTTGAACGAGAACACCGGCTGCTGATCCTCGCGCTTGAGCAGTACCCGGTTCCCTAAACGTGCCCCCAGACGCGGCAAGTCCGTTACGGGCGTTTCCACTGCCGCGCCGTACACCTTGCTGGTCAGGGCCAGGCGCACCACATCCATCGCGTCCAGCGCTCCCGGTTTCCATTCCTGCATCACGGTCATTCCAGAACCCCCAAATGAAAAGCCCCCGCGTGCTCGGCGGGGGTCGTCAAGGCAGCGCGGCGGCTGTCAGGCAAATACCCCGGCAACCGTCATAATTCGCACTGCTCCTTTCATAGGACGAAGCATAAGACATCCCCGCCTCACCGCAGCGAGACGGGGGGCAAGACGGGTAGACAAGCCGCAAAAAAGCCCCGGAGGTTGACGCCTTTAGGAGCGCGTCTTACCCGTTCAGTTGCCACACGTGGACTTTGAGGTGGGTGGCCTGCGGGTAATCCTCGCCAGGGTGGAGGCGCTCCACAACGCGCCCGCTGCGGTGGGCATTGTCCATACCCCTGTGGAACATGCGCTCGAAGGCCGTGGGGGAGACTCCGGCGTGGTTCAGCAGGGCCAGAATCTGCCCGCCGGGAGCGGTGACGGCGGCGGCCTGGGCGGCCAGCCTGGCGTAGTCTTTCTCGGCCCGCCAGGTGCCGGCCTGACTGCGGGCGAAACTGGGCGGGTCGAGGATCACCAAGGCATACTGTTCGCCGCGTTTGTGCAGGCGGCGCAGCCACTCGAACACGTCCCCGTAAAGGAAATCGGTGTCCGGCGCGGGCAGGCCGCTCAGGGCGTAATTTTCCTGGCCCCACGCCAGGACTTTGCGCGACAGGTCAATATTTTTGACGGCCTGTGCGCCGCCCAGCGCCGCATTCAGGCCGAAGCCGCAGGTATACGCGAAAGTGTTCAGGACACTGGCGGGTGTGGCCTGCCTGACCCACTGGCGGGCCGGGCGCGCGTCCGTGAACAGGCCGATGCTCAGGTCGGCACCCGGACGGATCAGGAATGGAACGCCATTCTCCAGGGCAGTGATTTCCGGTGTGGCCTCGCCCCAGAGGGGGTCAGGCGGCGACAGATAATCGCGCTGCGTGTTTGCGGCGTGCTTGGCCTCGACCGGGCGGCGTTTCAGGTAAACCCCTGAGAAGTCGCCCGCCTCGGCGCAGGCGTGGGCCAGTTCCTTTTCCTGCTCACCGGTCAGCAGGCCGTACAGGCTCAGGACACCCACGCTGCCCGCCACATCCAGCGCAAAAAGCCCATTCGTTTCCGTCAGGTGCGCCGCCCGGTACACGGTGGCGCCTTCCTCCGGCAGGTGGGCACGGCGGGCGAACAGGCGCGGCAGGTCAGGAAACATGTCGCTTATGGTAAGTGGTGGGTGGGGTAGGCCGAAACTCCACTCACCGCTGAAAAGAAAGCGGGAGCAAAAGCCTCAGCTCTTGCTCCCACCCCTGCTTTCATCACGGTCTACGCTAGGGGCGGCCGCCCATCAGCCACCACGCCACGCTGGTCATGACGGCAGTGATGACCCAGAAGCGCATGGAGATATGCGTTTCAGGCCAGGGCGTGTCGATGTTCTCAAAGTGGTGGTGAATGGGGGACATGCGGAACACGCGTTTGCCGGTGCGTTTGAAGTACGCCACCTGAATGACGACGCTCAGCACCTCGACCACGGGAATCAGCGCGGCGATGGGCAGCAGCCACACATCCGCGTACAGGATGTATGCCCCGGCGGCGATGGCCCCGATGGCATGGCTGCCCATATCGCCCATGAACACGCGGGCGGGGTGGGCGTTGAACCACAGGAAGCCCAGCAGCACCGCCACCAGCAGCGCAGCGCTGGGCGAGAGGGCCAGCAGGGGCAGCAGCACGATGATGCTCACGCCCGCCAGCTGGCTGTCGATGCCGTCGGTGAAGTTGAAGGCGTTGACCGAGCCGATCATCACGAAGGTCAGCAGCAGGACGTCCCAGATGGGTACGCCCCCTATGCCGCCCAGGCCTGGCAACAGCTGGTGACTGGCCAGCGGCGCGGCGAACCACGCGAAAGCGAACGCCACGATGAATTGCAGCGGGAATTTCTCGCGGGCCAGCAGCTCCTTCTTGCCGCTGCCCTTCATGCGCGACTGCACCTTGAGCCAGTCGTCGATCCCGCCGATGATGCCCATGCCCAGCGCCGCAAGCATGATGATCAGTTCCCGCCCATCTCCACCGTGACCCGTGAAGTACAGCGGAAAGAACACCAGCGCCAGCGCCACCACGAACGGCACGCCGCCCGCCGTGGGGGTGCCCTCTTTGACCAGGTGGGACTTCGAGCCGTCCTTGCGCACCGGCTGGCCCCACCCCTGCGCCTTGCTGATGTTAATAAAAAGGCCCACCAGGAACCACGAGAGCAGCGCCGCAACCAGCATCATCGGAAACACGGGGCACCCTCCCACAAACGATTAACGGAGACCATCATCACTAAGCGCAAGGCTACCACGCGGCTTTCATCCTCAGTCACTTCAGGGACGCTCACGGCGTCCAGGTCAGGAAGCGTGTTCGATGCAGAGGCCAGACCGCGTCCGGGAATGGACAGACCGGCCTCTGCGAATCACTTCTGAAATAAGCGGTGGCCCCCTTTTCTCAGAGCTTCATTTTCGGGCTCGCTGCGGACAGTGCCACGCCTCCCGGAAGATGCATGTCATCCCTCAGTTCAGCATGTACCCCTGCGCCAGGTCGCGGTAAGCCTTGACCTGCTCTGCCTGCCAGGCCGTGTCCCGGCCCAGTTCTTCAGCGATGATTTCCGCCACGCGGGGGGCAATGTCCAGGCTGGCCCGGGCATTCAGCAGCAGGGCGCGGGTGCGGCGCGCCAGGATGTCCTCGACGCTGCGGGCCTGCTCGAAGCGGGCAGCCCAGCGGACTTCGGCCTCGGTGTAAGGCAACTCGGGGTGCAGGGTGATGTCCGCGCCGGGCAGCGCCTGAATGCGCGGGGCGTCGGTGCCGTAGACCTTCCAGTGGTCAGGCCGGTCTTCCTGACTCCAGCCGTGCAGGTGCAGGCCCGGCGTAACGGTCAGGCGCTCCGGCAGGCCCGCCTGCTGCTCGGCGCGGTTCACGGTGTCCTCGCCCATGCGGCGGTAGGTCGTCCACTTGCCGCCGGTCAGGGTAATCAGGCCGCCCTCGCTGATCACGATGGTGTGGTCACGTGAGATGGCCTTGGTGTCGGCCTCGTCGGCAGGCTTCACCAGGGGGCGCAGGCCCGCGTACACGCTCTGAACGTCGGCGCGGGTGGGGGCGGGCGAGAGGTAACGCCCGGCGGTGCGCAGGATGAACTCGATCTCTTCTTCCAGGGCACGCGGCTCAAAGCTGGCGTGCGGCACAGCGGTGTCGGTGGTGCCGATCACCACGTGGTCATGCCACGGCACCGCAAACAGCACCCGGCCGTCATCGGTGCGGGGAATCATGATGGCGCTGTCGCCTGGCAGGAATTTCTTGTCCACGACGATGTGCACGCCCTGGCTGGGGGACAGCATGGGTTTGGCGCTGGCGTCCTCCATCTGGCGGATATCGTCCACCCACACGCCTGTGGCGTTGATCACCACTCTGGCGTGGGTTTCGTGTTCCTGTCCGCTCTCGCCATCACGGAATTTCACACCGACGACCTTGCCGCCTTCCTTGAGCAGCCCCGTGACGGGCGCGTAGTTCAGGGCCACGCCGCCGTGGTCTTGCAGCGTCCGCAGCAGCGTAATCGCCAGGCGCGAGTCGTCGAATTGCCCGTCGTGGTACAGGATGCCGCCCTTCAGGCCGTTCTGTTGCAGCGTCGAGGTCTTCTCCAGGGCCTTTTCCTTGCTCAGCAGTTTGCTGCTGCCCAGGCTCAGCTTACCGGCCAGCACGTCGTACATTTTCAACCCGATGCCGTAGAAGGGTTCGGCCCACCAGTCGTAGGCGGGCACCACGAATTCCAGGTCGCGCACCAGGTGCGGGGCGTTCTGGCGCAGCAGGCCGCGTTCGCGCAGCGCCTCGCGCACCAGCGACACGTTGCCCTGCGCGAGGTAGCGCACGCCGCCGTGAACCAGTTTGGTGCTGCGGCTGCTGGTGCCCTTGGCGTAGTCGTGGCCTTCGAGCAGCAGCACGCGGTGGCCGCGGGTGGCGGCTTCCACGGCGCTGCCCAGGCCGGATGCGCCGCCCCCGATCACAATGACGTCCCACGGCTGGGGCGTCAGGGCGGCGGTCACGGCGGTGCGGGGATCAGGTTGAGGTGCAGTCATGGGCATGAACTCCTGTGGGGGCGAGGGGGCTGGACAAGGTTCGTGTGTACTCGTTTGTGAACATATGTTCACATGGATTGAACAATTGTGCAAGCATTTGGGTCACGTTTGCCGCTGAGCAAAAAACCCTCTCCACAAGGTAGGGAGAGGGTCAAGCAGCCCGGTGGGCGCGGCGCGTTACTCTTCTTCCCAGGCGCGGCTGCGTTCCACCGCTTTCTTCCAGCGCTTCATCAGGCGCTCGCGTTCGGCGGCGTCCATCTGCGGCTCGAAACGTGTGTCTTCCTGCCACTGCTGCGCGATCTCGTCGGTGGATTGCCAGTACCCCACCGCCAGGCCCGCCAGATAAGCCGCGCCCAGGGCGGTGGTTTCCGTGATCTTGGGCCGCACCACGGGCACGCCCAGGATGTCGGCCTGGAACTGCATCATCAGGTCGTTGTTGCTGGCCCCGCCGTCCACGCGAAGTTCCTTCAGGGTTGCGCCGCTGTCCTTCTGCATGGCTTCCAGCAGTTCCGCCGACTGGAAGGCGATGCTTTCCAGCGCCGCGCGGGCGATGTGCGCCTTGGTGGTGCCGCGGGTGATGCCGACCATCGTGCCGCGGGCGTAGCTGTCCCAGTAGGGTGCCCCCAGGCCCACGAACGCAGGAACCAGCATCACGCCCTCGCTGCTGTCCACCGTGCGGGCCAGCGCCTCGACCTCCTCGCTGCTGCGAATGATGCCCAGGCCGTCGCGCAGCCACTGCACCACAGCGCCCGCGATAAACACCGAGCCTTCCAGCGCGTAGGTGCGTTTCCCGCCTAACTGCCAGGCCACCGTGGTCAGCAGTTTGTTCTGGCTGGGCACCGCCTCGCCCTCGGTGTTCATCAGCATGAAACAACCTGTGCCGTAGGTGTTTTTCGCCATCCCCTTCTGCAAGCACGCCTGCCCGAAGGTGGCCGCCTGCTGATCCCCGCCGATGCCCGCGATGGGAATCTGGGCGCCCAGCAGGCCCTCGGCAGTCTTGCCGTATACCTCCGACGAATTGCGCACTTCCGGCAGGACACTGCGCGGGACGTCCAGGATCTGGAGCAGTTCGTCGTCCCACTCGCCGGTGTGGATGTTGTACAGCAGGGTGCGGCTGGCGTTGGTGGCGTCGGTGATGTGCAGTGCGCCGCCGGTCAGGTTGTACACCAGCCAGCTGTCGATGGTGCCGAAGGCCAGTTCACCCTTCCCGGCGCGTTCACGAGCGCCCTCCACGTTGTCCAGCAGCCACTTGACCTTGGTGCCGCTGAAGTAGGCGTCCAGCACCAGGCCGGTCTTGTCCTGCAGGGTCTTGGCGTACTGCTCACGGATGGAGTCGCAGTACCCGGCGGTGCGCCGATCCTGCCACACGATGGCGTTGGCGATAGGCTTGCCGGTTTTCCTGTCCCAGATCACGGTGGTTTCACGCTGATTGGTAATGCCGATGGCGGCGATGTCCGAAGCCCGGATGCCCGCTTTGCTGAGGGCCTCCTGCGCCACGCCGATCTGAGTGCTCCAGATTTCCGAGGCGTCGTGCTCCACCCAGCCGGGTTTCGGGAAGTGTTGCCTGAATTCCTTTTGTCCCACCGCCTTGATGTTTCCGGCGTGGTCGAACACGATGGCGCGGCTGCTGGTGGTGCCCTGATCGAGCGCAAGGATGAATTTATCGTCTGCCATGAGGTGGCTCCTTGATTGAAGGGAGGGAAGAGAAGGCACTGAGCGTTTGACCCGTCAGCGCTTGACCTGTCAGCGGTTGACGTTGTATTCGGGGTCGACGCCCTGCACGCCCTGGTGCGCCTCGCCGGCCCGCAGCAGCGGTTTGCCGATGAAGGTATCGTAGATAAAGGCCCCCACGATGGCCCCCACGATGGGCCCGATCACGGGCACCAGCCACACGCCGTCGGCAAAGCCGGTGTTCTTGAAGCCGGCCAGCGCCGAGAAGAGGCGCGGCCCCAGGTCGCGGGCGGGGTTGATGGCGTACCCGTGCATGCCGCCGAAGCTCATGCCGATCGCCATCACCACGAAGGCCACCGCCAGCCCGCCCCAGTTGGCCCCCAGCGGGTTATTGAGTTTGTCGCCAATCGCCAGGATCAGGGCCATCAGTAGGGCGGTGCCCACCACCTGATCGATAAAGCCCGGCCAGAAGCCCGGCACGGCAGGGAAGGTACTGAACACCCCGGCGGTACTTGCCAGTCCCGGATCGACGCCCACCCACTTGGCGTGGTACACGGCGTACACGAGGGCAGCCCCCAGGAAGGCGCCCACCATCTGTCCAGCGATGTAATGCCCCACCTTGCTCCAGGGAAAGCGCCCGGTGGCCGCCAGCGCAATGGTCACGGCGGGGTTCAGGTGCGCCCCGCTGATGGTGCCGGAGATGAAAATGCCCATCAGCACCGCGAAGCCCCAGCCCAGGGTGATGTTGGTGTACCCGCCCTTGACCACCTCGCCGGGAATGGCGGGGCTGCTGCCGAACAGCACGACCATGGCGACCACACCCACCCCGAAAAGGATCAGCACCATGGTGCCCAGCAGTTCCGCCATAAATTCCTGTGAGGTCGTGAATTTCATAAGCCTCCTCTCTCCGGCTCCCTGCCGGAGACGCCGCCAGCGCGGCACAACCTGAATTCGGTGCGTTCACGGTGACATGCACTATGAACAATTGTCAAGACTTTGTGAACATTTGTTCAAGGTAGTGCGGAAGCGTATGCTACGCGGCATGCCCACCCCCGACCCGGGCGGCCCCGGTGCGCCCTCTTCCTCCCTGGCATCCCCTGCGGCGGCTGACCCCAACGTGGTGCAGGCCGTGCAGGTGGCCCGGCTGTACTACCAGCAGGGCCTGACCACCGACGCCATTGCCCGCGAGCTGGGCCTCTCGCGCCCGCGCGTGTCGCGCCTGCTGACCTTGGCCCGCCGCACCGGCCTGGTCGAAATCCGCATCCACGACCCGCAGGAGCACCCACAGCACCTCGAAGCGGCCCTGCGGGAACGCTGGCCCGCCCTGAACCCCCAGGTGATCGGTCTGCCGGCCAACGCCCCGCAGGACACCCGCATGGAGCGCGTGGCGCAGGCCGCCGCCCACTGGCTGGGCACGCACCTGCGCGCCCGCATGACCGTGGGCATCGCCTGGGGCAACACGCTGGACGCCGTGAGCCAGGCCCTGATGCCACGCCCGCTGGCCGACACACAGTTCGTGCAACTGAACGGCAGCGCCAGCGCCTACGAGTTCAACTCGGGCTTCGTGACCGACACCGTGCTGCGCTTCGCCCGGGCGTTCGGCGGGCGGGCGCACCTGTTCCCGGTGCCTACTTTCTTCGATGACCCGCATACCAAGCAAGCCATGTGGCGTGAACGCAGCGTGGGGCACATCACGACCTTGCAGGCACAGGCCGACATGTTGGTGTTCAGCGTCGGCAGTTTCACAGCGGCCACACCCAGTCACGTGCACACCGCCGGGTACCTGGACGACCAGGACCTCACCGACCTGGCGGCGCAGGGCGTCACGGGCGACATTGCCACCGTGTTCTTCCGCGCCGACGGCAGCAGCCGGGGAATCGATCTGAACGACCGCGCCAGTGGCCCGGACCTGAATTTCGTGCGTGAGCACCCCAGCACCGTGTGCATCGTGGCCGACCCGGGCAAGGCCAGCGCCCTGCACGCCGCCCTGCAAGGCCGGCTGGCCCGCACCCTGATCGTGGATGAAACGACGGCCCGCGCCGTGCTGGAACTTTCCTGAGAGGAGAACGGCCCTGAACCCCCTGGCCTGAAGGTTTCTTCACCGACCCTGCACCCCTTTCACCCGCCCGCCGGGCAGGCTGAGGGCACACTTCAGTGCACAGGAGGTCACCCATGACTGGCCCTTACGATCGCCCGCCCGCTCCCGCCACCGAACCCACCGATCAGCCCGCGCCGCTGCCCGAGCGCATGCCCGGCGCCGAGGACACCGGCCCCATCAGCGATCCGCCGGTCAATCCGGATTTGCCTGGCATGCCCGAGCCGCAGCCGAGCAGCAACCCCGACACGCCCGGTCTGCCTATCCCCAGTTCTGTCCCGGCGATGTAGCGCCCTTCCTTTTTCGGCGCGGGGAGGGCTTTACCTTCCCGCGCCGATTTATGCCTTTGGGTTAAAGTTGTTCCTTTTCAGCCCGACACAAGGATGACGAATGCTAAAGACTCCGCTTAATAAGACACCTGGTCAAGAAGCTGGACTCGGACACACTGAACTGTTAGGTTTTTAACGTTCTTATGTCCACCTTGTCCCCTCTTCCTCACCAGCAAGTCGATCGACTGACGCCACTGGGGCAGCGCGGTGGGGTGCAGACCGCGCAGGGCGTGTGGCAGGGGCAGGCCGTCTTCGTCAAATCCCTGATCTCCGACGATCCCGAAATAGTGGATCGCTTCCAGCACGAGGGCGAGGTCGCCGCATACCTGCAACACCCGAATATCGTCAGGCTGTTGGCGGTCACGGACACGCAACTGATCTTCGAGTTCATCCGGGGCGGCACACTGCGCGACCTGGCCCGCTGCGGCCCCATGACACCGGACGCCGCCACGGCGGTGGTGTGGGGCGTGCTTCAGGCAGCCGCGTACCTGCATGCCCGGGGCGTGGTTCACCAGGATTTGAAACCGGAAAACGTCATGCTGCTGAATGGCCAGGCGAATGACGCCAGCGTGCGCATCATGGATTTCAGCATGAGCCACGCCCGCCACCTGCACCTGGCTATTCACAGCAGCACGCGTATGGGCACACCGCACTTCATGGCGCCCGAGCAGTTTCAGGGCGTCCGGGGCGACCCGCGCAGCGACCTGTACTCGGTGGGCGTGTTGCTGTTCGACTGCCTGGCTGGCCACCCGCCGTATGAGGACGCGCTGGGCTGGCTGGCGGGTATCTGTGAAAACTGCGCCGAGCTGCCTGGCCCGCCAGAATTACACCCGCTGATGCAGGGAGCCATTCAGCGTGACCGTGCCGAGCGCCCGCAATCGGCGCAGGTCATGCTGAAGGCGCTGGGTCAGGCCCGACGCGCCCTGGGCCTCAGCGATCTGGGGCATGATGAGCCAGAGAACGGTAACCAGGAATACAGCAACCGGCAGGCCGCCCAGTGACCTGTGATAAAGGGGACTCACCGTGATCCTGGCCTTCACAGGGAACCGTTTTCTGGCCGATGAAACCCTGCGCGACACACTGGCGGCGCGGGGCCTGAACCCGCGTGAACTCCCGCGCCTGTCCGGCGAAGATGTCACGTCCGAGCAACTGCGCCCGCACCTCTCGCCGGGCCTCTTCGGAGATGGCGGCGTGATCGTCGACCTGGAGGGCATCAAACCCGACAAGGCGCTGCTGGAACTGCTGGCCGCCGCCGAGGTCACGGTGGCGGTGCTGGACGAATCTCCGCCGGCCACCCGTGTCAAGCAGTATGAAAAAGCCGGACAGATTGTGCCCTCGCCTGCCCCCAGCAAACCCGGCGACGTGACCGGCTGGGTGGTGCAGCGCGCCAGAAAGCAGAAACTGGCGCTGGAACGTGACGCGGCTTCCTACCTGGCCGAAGTGTTCGGCGCTGACCTGGCAGGCATTGCCAGCGAGATGACCAAATTGGCGCTGCTGGACGGCCCTTTCACACGCGAAGCGGTGCAGCGTGTGGTGGGCCGTGAACCGCCCGGCGACAGTTTCGCCATGCTGGGGGCTGCCACCGCCGGACGCGCCGCCGAAGCGGTTATGCAACTGCGCCGCCTGCTGCTGTCCGGCGAAGACCCTTTCAAACTAATGGGGGCCGTCGTGTGGCAGTACAGCCTGGTGGCCCGCACGGTGGCCCTGCTGCAAGAAGAAGGGCGCGTTAACGAGGCGGCGGCGGCGCAGCGCCTGGGCGTCAAACCCTACCCTGCTAAAAAAGCCCTGGAAGTCGCCCGCAAGCTGAATGAGGCGAAAATCCGCGCGCACCTGGGCCGCATTCTGGAAGCCGACCTGGCCATGAAGCGCGGCCTTGACCCGGCGGTGACGCTGGAACGCCTCATCGTGCAACTCAGCGTGTAAACGCTGCAGGCGAAGCTTAGCCTGTAGCCTGTAAAAGCTTCAGCATTGGTCAGTAGCTTGGGTTCTCCACGAGCACAGGCTACGAGTGAGTGTTAGACTCAGTTCAAAAAATTTCACCCAGCCCAAGGAGCCACCATGGAATTCACCCTGTCCGACGAACAACGCCAATTGCAGCAACTTGCCCGTGATTTTGCCCGCAAGGAAATCATGCCCATCGCCGCCGAGTACGACCAGAAAGAAGAACTGCCCTGGCAGATCGTGGAAAAGGCCTTTGAGGTCGGGCTGCTGAACGTCGGCATTCCTGAGCATGCCGGCGGCATCGGCCTGGGCATGCTCGACGAGTGCCTCGTGGGCGAGGAGATCGCCTACGGCTGCATGGGCATCTTCACGGTGCTGATGGCGTCCGAGCTGGGCATCACGCCCATCCTGGTGGGCGGCACCGAGGAGCAGCAGAAACGTTTCCTGGGGCCTCTCACCGAGAAGGCTGGGCTGGCCGCCTTCGCCCTCAGTGAACCGAACAACGGCTCCGACGCCGCCGCGATGGGCACCACTGCCGTGCTGGACGGCGACGAATGGGTCATCAACGGCACCAAGATGTGGATTTCCAACGGCGGGGTGGCCGAGCTGACCGTGGTGTTCGCCACCACTGATAAGCAGGGCGGCCACAAGGCCACCGTCGCCCTGGTCGTGCCCAAGGACGCGCCCGGTTTCTCTTACAACAAGATCAAGCACAAGATGGGCCAGCGGGCCAGCCTGACCTCCGAACTGGTGTTCGAGAATGTCCGCGTGCCTAAAGAAAACCAGCTGGGCGGCCTGGGTGACGGGTTCAAGATCGCCATGAAGACGCTGGACAAGACCCGCGTGCCCGTCGCCGCCGGGTCGGTCGGCATCGCCCGCCGCGCCCTGGACGAAAGCGTGAAGTACAGCAAGGAACGCGAGGCTTTCGGCAAACCCATCAGCAACTTTCAGGCCATTCAGTTCAAGCTGGCGGAAATGGCCATGGGCATCGAAACGGGCCGCCTGATGTGGCAAAAAGCCGCCTGGCTGGTCGATCAGGGCCAGCCGCACGGCTATGAGAGCGCCATCGCCAAAGCTTACTGCTCGGAAATGGCCTTCGACGCCGCCAACGAGGCCATTCAGGTGCACGGCGGGTACGGTTACGTCGGCGAGTACCCGGTGGAAAAACTGCTGCGCGACAGTAAACTCAACCAGATCTACGAAGGCACCAACGAAATTCAGCGCGTGGTCATTGCCCGCAACCTGCTGAAGTAAGGCCTCGCTTCAGCCGCCTGCTTGATGCTCGATGAGAGCTCGCAGGCGGCTGATTCTTTTGGCCCAGCAGGCTGGTAGAGCTCCTGAGGATGAAGTCATTCAGCATGTTCTTCCCTCATTCAGGGAACTGCGCTGAGCAAGAGAACCTCTGGCAGGGGATGGGGGAGGCCGGGCGGCTCAGTTGTCGTCGTACACGACCCAGGGGCCGACATATTGCTTGATGGGCTGGGCATTGCGGTACTCGTCGTTGCTCCAGCTCGAGGTGGACGAGTTACGGGTGTAAATGAAATCCAGAACGTTCCAGCCGGCCTTGAAGTTCAGGTCGTAACGGGTGGTGGAAGCCCCGCATTTCTTCTCGCCGCGCAGGAAAACGTCACGGTCGACCCACACGAAGAATTTGGTGGTGTAGGTGGTGCTGCCGTCACTGTTTTCCCTGGTGTATCCGGCCCGCAGGAAAAAAGATTCGCCGTCGTGGGTGTAGTACACCTCGCTGAGCATCAGCATGGTGGCGTCCTGGGCGGCCAGTTTGCTGTTGTCGCAGCGGCCGTCCTCGCTGCCGGCACTGTCGCGCCAATCCAGGATGGTCGCCCGGCTGAATTTTGCCGTGTTGGCTTTGGTCAGGGTCAGGCTGACGGTCTTGTCAAGGTTGATTCTGCCGACCGGGTAACTGTCTGGGCCTTCCTTCCAGATCAGGGTAGGGGGCGTTATGAACTCCTGGAAGGTGCCGACCTGGCCCTGCGCCGTGAAACTCAGGTCAGGCTGCTGCGCCAGAGCGGGAGCGGCAGTCAGCAGTAGCAGGGTCAGCAGGGGTTTCATACCTCAGTGTAGTGCTGGCGGAACCGCTCTGCCCGCTGATTTGTGGCACGGTAGAGTGGGTTAATGAGTGGCCCCACCCTGTTCGAGCGCATCATCGCCCGCAAGATTCCCAGCGACATCGTGTACGAGGACGCGGATTTTATCGCGATCAAGGATATTGCCCCGAAGGCCCCCATTCACCTGCTGGTCATTCCAAAGAAGGTGACGGCGCGGGTCGACGAGATCGCGGAGCCGCTGGAGATGGGCCAGTTGTGGCTCACCGCAGTGAAAGTGGCGCGGCAGCATGCGCAGGATTACCGCCTGCTGGTGAACTGCGGGCAGGGTGGGGGACAGGTGGTGTTTCACACCCACATTCACGTCCTGGCCGGCTGGGAAAACGGGCCGGATTCCGATACCTGATACGGCCTCCGACTGAACCGTTGACGAATTCCGGGTGTGGAACTCTTGAACAGGGAGCTTTTTGGTAGGGTGACGCTGCTTGGAGACTTCCTGATCCGAGGCATATTCAGGCGGCAGAAGAGGTGAGCCTCTGTGTCAGCCGCCCTAGAATGTCCTTCTATATCGGACGGCATACGGTACGGAATGAGTGGTATTCGAGCGCCAGGCAGTGGAAAATTCAACAAAAGCAATCCGGTCGACGAAACGTAAAATGCTAACCAATCCACTTTGACTGGAATTGGACTAGAGTCGGTAACATCAGCAAGATTCATTTTTTGGGCAATAAGATTGCCCATCCAGCTATAAGTTTGGCAATTTAAATTAGGAAAGAGCTTATGGAACCGCTTCACACTATTTTGCAGCCTGTTTTCGTCGCATTGACAAGCCTTAAGGTCATCTTTACAATTACGCCATCTCTACAACAGCGCCCTAAAAGCGCCTTATTAACCCTGGAGGATTCATGAAGAAAACCGCCCTCAGTCTTTCCATCCTCGCCGCCCTGACGCTCGGCAGCGCCCACGCCGCCACCGTCGTCAAGATCGCCTCCATCAGCCCCCTGTCAGGCAGCAACAGCAACCTCGGCCTGCAAATCAAGAACGGCGCACAACTCGCCGTAAACGAAATGAAGGCCGAATTTGCCAAGGCGGGCATGACCCTCTCGCTGGTCGCCTACGACGACCAGGCCGACCCCGCCACCGGTACCGCCGCCGCCCGCCGCGCCGCCGCCGACAAGGCCGTGCTGGGCGTGGTCGGCACCCTGAACAGCGGCGTCGTGATTCCTGCCAGCGCCGCCGTGGCCCCCAGCAAACTGACCTTCGTCAGCCCCGCCAACACCAACGAGAAAGTCACGGATCGCGGCCTGAAGAACATGAACCGCATCTGCGCCCGTGACGACGCGCAGGGGCCGGCGGGCGGCGACTTCGTGGCCGACAACCTCAAAGCCAAGAAGGTGTACGTCCTGAACGACAAGACCCCCTACGGTCAGGGCCTGGCCGAACAGGCCGAGAAGGCCATGAAGGCCAAGGGCGTCAGCGTCGTGCAATCGGAGGGCGTGGCCGCCGAGGAACGCGACTTCACCGCCATCATCACCAAGATCCAGGCCCTCAAGCCCGACGCCATCTACTTCGGCGGGCTGTACGGCCAGGTCGGCCCCTTCGCCAAGCAACTGCGCGACAAGGGCATCACCACGCCCATCATCGGCGGGGACGGCTTCGACAGTGACGACCTGGTGAAACTGGCCGGATCGGGCGCGAACAACATCTACTTCACCACCGTCGCCCCGCCCGTCGACGCCGTGCCCGCCGCGAAGAACGCCGCCGCCGCCTACCAGAAGACCTTCAACCAGGACATCCAGGGCTTCGGCGTGATGAGCTACGACTCCGCCAAGGTGCTGCTGCAGGGCATCCTGAACGCCTACAAACTCAACAAGAACAAGGTGCCCACCCGCGCCCAGGTGGAAACCGCCGTGCGCAGCGGCACCTTCAAGAACCTGACCACCGGCGAAGTCAAATTCGACAAGAACGGCGACCGCATGACCGCCAAGATGTACGTCATCGCCGTGAAGGACGGGAACCGCAGCACCGCCGGCACCGTCAACGTCATCCGCAAGTAAGCGGGGGGCCTGATCCGGCGCGGGTTGACCCCCGCCCAGGGCAGGCGAAGAGGGCAGGGGGCGGACGGGTGACCGTGCCGCCCCCTCGCCCTGAACGCAGAAAACCCCACTCACGACACGCTGAATCACGGCAAGTCAATTCGGCCCCTGACAGTTAGACAGGACGCGCCCTCCCGGCAGGTGGGGGAATAAGGTTCAGCAGGTGAAGAAACATGGATTTACAAACAATAGGCACCATTTTGCTTCAGGTGGCCGTCGGCGGCCTGAGCCTCGGAGTGCTGTACGCCATCATCGCCCTGGGTTACACCATGGTGTACGGCGTGCTGCAACTCATCAATTTCGCGCACTCGGAAGTTTTCATCGCCGGGGGCATTGTCGGATATTTCGTTTTTGAAGCCCTCAAGGACGCCAGTCTGAACGGTTACCTGAAGCTGATCGTGGCGTGCCTGGCCGCCATGTTCGTTTCCGGGGGCCTGAATGTCCTGATTGAGCGCCTGGCCTACCGCCCGCTGCGCGGCGCACAGCGGCTGGTACCCCTGATCACGGCCATCGGCGTGTCGCTGGTGCTGCAGGACAGCCTGCGCTTTCTGGTGGGGGTGAGGGGTCTGTTCGACCTGAGCGTTAACCTGCCTAAAGGCTTTACCAATTCCATCACGACCTTCCTGGGCGTGAATATCAGCCTGCTGAACCTGCAGGTCAAGGACATCATCCTGATCGGGGTGGCGGGTCTGATGATGCTGGGCCTGAACCTGCTGGTCAACCACACGCGTATGGGGCGCGCCATGCGGGCCGTCGCGCACGACCGCCAGACCTCGGGGCTGATGGGCATCAACAGTGACAGCATCATCAGCCTGACCTTTCTGATCGGGGGTGCCCTGGGTGGTCTGGGCGGCGTGATGTTCGCCATGAAGTACCAGGCCCTCAATGCCTACAGCGGCACGATTCCTGGCATGAAGGCCTTCACAGCCGCCGTGCTGGGCGGCATCGGCAACATTCCCGGCGCGATGCTGGGCGGCCTGGTGCTGGGCTGGGTGGAAACCTTCCTGGGCGTCGTCAGCCTCTTTCAGGGGATTCCCGGCCTGCACTGGCTGGGAGCCATCAAGGCGGAGTACAAGGATCTGGGCGCGTTCCTGGCCCTGATCCTGATTCTGTTCTTCAAACCTGCCGGGCTGCTCGGCAAGGCCACCACGGAGAAGGTGTAAGCCATGACCACTGCACCTGTCCGGCCCAACCCCCTGAAAACCAGACCCGTCGGCGGCGACCGCACCTGGCTGCTGCTGGCCTACACCGCCATTTCCGGCCTGCTGCTGGTGTTCATGCGTGACCTGGTGGCCGACGGCCCCATGAAAATGCTGCAACCCGTGCTGTTCGGCGGTTTCCTGCTGAGCCTGCTGTTCGCCTACCAGTGGAAGGCCGCGCCCTGGGCCAAGATGCTGGTCTTTGCCGCCGCCATCGTGTTCGTGCTGCCGTTCATGGGCCGCTCGAACACCAGTTACTTCGACCTGATGATTCAGATGATGATCTTCTCGGCGCTGGCGCTGGGACTCAATATCGTGGTGGGTCTGGCGGGCCTGCTCGACCTGGGGTACATCGCCTTCTTCGCGGTGGGGGCGTACCTGTGGGGGATTTTCGGCAGTCCGCAGTTCGCGGAAGTGACTGGAAACCCGGCGTTTGCTAACGGCATCAACCCCGCGTACTTCTGGCTGTTTATTCCCCTGGCTGTGGCCGCCGCTGCGGGCGTGGGCGTTCTGATCGGCCTGCCGGTGCTGAAACTCAAGGGCGATTACCTCGCCATCGTGACGCTGGGCCTGGGCGAAGTGATCCGCATTTTCGCCAACAACCTGTCGGTCACCAACGGCCCGCAGGGCATCGACGCCATCGAGAGTGCGCCGGTGCCGTGGCTGAACAGCCTGGCGCACACCCTGGGCTTCGCCGAGGATCAGTACCGCCTGTTCTTCCTTTACATCCTGGTGCTGGGCGTCATCGCCGTGACCATCGTCGTGAACCAGCGCCTGGACCGCAGCAAGATCGGCCGCGCCTGGATCGCCATTCGTGAAGACGAGGTGGCCGCGCAGGCCATGGGCGTGCCGCTGCTGAAAACCAAGCTGCTGGCCTTCGCCACCGGCGCCAGTTTCGCCGGCGCCATGGGCGTGATCTTCGCTGCCAAGCAGGCCTTCATCGACCCCAAGAGCTTCGACTACTTCCAGTCGATCGGCGTGATGAGCATGGTGATCCTGGGCGGCATGGGCAACATCCCCGGCGTGATCCTGGGGGCCATCGTGGTCACCATGCTGAACCTGATGGTGCTGCCCACCCTCAGTGAAGTGCTGCAATCGAGCTTCCCGAACATCAACCAGAACCTCGATCCCAGCAAGTACCAGCGCCTGATTTTCGGGCTGGTGCTGGTGTTCATGATGCTCTACCGCCCCGAGGGCCTGCTGCCCAGCGAGCGCCGCAAGCACGAGATGCACAGCGACGACGAGCATCCTGCCGTGGACAGCATCACCACCGAGAACCTGAATCACGGCGGTGAACTGGGCGGCCACCTGCGGGACGGCAGCGGCGCAGAGACGCGCTCGCCGGGGCTGGCGACGCGCCGGGACAACGAACGAACGGGAAGTGAGAAATGAGCATCCTCGACGTGCAGGGATTGACTAAAACTTTCGGCGGGTTGACCGCCGTGAACGACGTGACTTTCCAGGTGCCCGAACGCGGGATCATCAGCGTGATCGGGCCGAACGGGGCGGGCAAGACCACCTTCTTCAACCTGATTACCGGCATCTACACCCCAGACAAGGGCACCATCAACCTGGCCGGCAAGAGTCTGGTGGGCCTGCGCCCGGATCAGGTGGTGGATGCCGGCATCAGCCGCACCTTCCAGAACATTCGGCTGTTTCCCAGCATGACCGCCGAGGAAAACATCATGCTGGGGCGCGGTGTGCGGCTGAAAAGCAGCTATTGGGACGCGATCTTGCGCAGCGGCAAGTTCCGCCACGACGAGCAGGAAGCGCTGGACACCGCCCGCCTGATGCTGGACTTCGTGGGCCTGAGCAAGTGGCGTAACGAGCTGTCCACTAGCCTGCCCTACGGCGACCAGCGCAAACTGGAAATTGCCCGCGCGCTGGCCACCACGCCCAAGCTGATCCTGCTGGACGAGCCCGCCGCCGGCATGAACCCCCGCGAAACGGAAGACCTCAAGGCCCTGATTCGCGCCATCCGCGACGAGCTGGGCGTTACAGTCGTCCTGATCGAGCACGACATGCGTCTGGTCATGACCCTCAGTGAAAACATCACCGTGCTGAACTACGGCAGCAAACTGGCCGAGGGCTTGCCGCACGAAGTCCGCAACAACCCCGAGGTCATGGAAGCGTACCTGGGACGCGGCGCCGCCGCCGGCGACCACGGCAAGGAGGCCCGCCTGTGACTGCCAGCACCTCGACCCCCATGCTCGAACTGAGCGACATTCACACCTACTACGGCCAGATTCACGCCCTCAAGGGCCTGAGCATGACCGTGAACCAGGGCGAGATCGTGGCCCTGATCGGCGGCAACGGTGCGGGCAAAACCACCACCCTGCGCACCATTTCCGGCATGATGAAGCCCAAGCAGGGCAGCGTCAGCTACCTGGGGCAAAACGTCAGCGGCGTGCCTTCGCACACCATCATGGGGCGCGGCATGAGCCACGTTCCCGAAGGCCGCCGGATTTTCCCGCAGCTGACCGTCCGCGAGAACCTGGAAGTCGGCGCCTACACCGTCAGTAACAAGAAAACGGTCGAGGAGCGCATTCAGGAAGGCTTCGCGCTGTTCCCGCGACTCAAGGAACGCGAGACCCAGCTCGGCGGCACCATGTCAGGCGGGGAGCAGCAGATGCTGGCCATCGCGCGCGCCCTGATGGTGGCCCCCAAACTGCTGCTGCTCGACGAGCCCAGCATGGGCCTCTCGCCCCTCTTCGTGGAAGCCATCTTCGACATCATCGAGCGCCTCAACAAGGAGCGCGGCACCACCATCCTGCTGGTCGAGCAGAACGCCAGCATGGCCCTGGCCATCGCCAACCGCGCCTACGTCCTCCAGACCGGTGAGATCAAACTGTCCGGCAACGCCGCTGACATCGCCGCCGACGAGACCGTGCGCAAGGCGTACCTGGGCGACGAGTAAACGTCAACGGCCGATAGTCGATGGAAAAAGAAAAGGGCCGGGGCTGAGTGCTCCGGCCTTTTGCGTTGCTGAGGGTTATTCCTCCTCATCGTCGTCATCCCCGATGACCGTGATCTCCACGTTCTCCTCGGTGACGGTGTACTCACCCTCAGCCGCGATGTAATCCGCCGCCATCTTCAGCGTCTCCTGCACCCAGCCGTAATCGTTCGAGAGGGTCGCCACGCCGATCACCTCCCAGTCGTGCGCATCCAGGCCGTCCAGCCGGGCCACCGTCAGGGGAAAACGCGACTTCAGGCGCTCCACCACCGGGCGCACCATCGCCCGTTTCTCCTTCAGGTTCCCCACCCACGGCATTTCCAGGCGCACTGTCAGCACGCCCACGTAACCCAGTGACACGGCTTACAGCATTCCGGCCAGGAAGCCCTGCCCGCGCACCGTCCGCACCAGGTCCATGATCGTGTGCGACGACGGATCGTAATGAACCTCGATCTGGCCCTCATCGGGCATGGCCCGGCTGACGCCCGGCATGCCCTCCAGGGCCGCCGCCACGCGCACCCCGGCCTCCTTATTCATTCCACGAACACCCAACAGCACACGAGTCGGCTTAGCAGTCATACCCCCATTATGCGCCGGGCACTCTGACAGTTTTCGTAAGTTTTTCACCCGGAGCCGACAGCGCCCGCGTGCCCAGGTGAACCACCGCGTACCGCCCCAGCACGTGCGCTTCCTCCTCCTGCACCGCCTCCGCCAGGGCCGCACTCACGGGCACATGAACCTCGTACACCGCCGTGTCGTAAGCACTTTTCACCGCCGCGTGCAGCAGGCCGCGCACCACCGCCTCGTCCGTGCCAGGCCGCACCGCCACGGTTCTGATCAGCACAATCGGCCTGTCCCCCTGCCACACACTCTGAGCCAGAATGAACCCCTGAACGCCCGTGCCGTCGTCCGCCACGAAAGAATGCTCACTGCGCTCGTAAAACTTCAGGGCAGCAGCACTCGTACTTAAACGGCCCTCGCGCTCGCGTTCCGGCAAGGCATCGAAATGCGGTTCCAGGTGGCGTTGCACCAGTAAATCCAGCTCCTGCAAGGCAGCGTAATCCGGCTCGCCGAAAAAACGGAATTCCATGGGGGTTAGTGTAAAGGGAGGTGGGGTGAGGGAGTGCGGGGGTGCGAAACTTCCGGAGCCGCGTAGCGGTGGCCAGTGGATTACAGGAAGAGTTGCATGAACTGGACGTCGAGCCAGCGGTCGAATTTGCGTCCGACTTCGCGCAGCCGCACGCCCTGGTCAAACCCCAGGGCCTCGTGAAACGCAATGCTCCCCGCGTTGTCAGCGTCGACTCCGCCGATCAGGACGTGCAGGCCGCGCTGCCGGGCATCCTCGATCAGGGGCAGCATGAGCCGGCGGCCCACGCCCTGGCCGCGCACGCCGTCCCTGACATACACGCTGTGCTCAGCAGTCAGGTCGTAGCCGGCTTTGGCCCGAAAGGGGCCATATGTAGCCCAGCCGAGCACTTCCTCCGCCTTTTCGGCGACCCACACCGGCCAGCCGGACTGGGTTTTCTCGTCGAACCAGGCCAGGCGCGAGGCGAGGCTGACCGGCTCCAGGTCGTAGGTGGCGGTGGTGTGAATGACCGCGTGATTGTAGATGTCCAGAATGGCGGGGACATCCTCGCGGGTGGCGGGGCGGACGGTCACGGTGGGGGCGGTCATAAGTCAGGATAGGGGTTCCGCCGTGTCGGTCTGAGGTTCATCCAGACGGGTACCGGCCAGCACCACGCGGTTGCGCCCGGCGTGCTTGGCCTGGTACAGCGCCTCATCGGCGGCCTTGACCAGGGCCGGGCCGGAGGTCGCGGTGTCGCCCCAGGTCGAGACGCCCAGGGACGCGGTGATGCGGCCCAGCGAGATGCCCGCGTGCGCCAGCGACCAGCCCTCGATGGCGGCCCTGACCTGCTCGGCCAGGGCCAGGGCCTCGTCGCCTGTGAAGCCGGGCAGCAGCAGGCAGAATTCCTCGCCGCCGGGCCGCGCGGCCAGGGCGCCCGCCGGGGTAAGTTTGCGCAGCGTCTGCCCCATCTGCACCAGCACGGCGTCGCCGGCGTCATGGCCGAAGGTGTCGTTGAGGCGCTTGAAATGATCGATGTCCAGCGCCACCAGCGAGAGCGGCGAAGCTGTGCTGACCGACAGACTCACCTGCCTGTCCAGTTCTTCTTCCAGGTGACGGCGGTTTGCCAGGCCGGTCAGGGGGTCGCGGCGCGACTGATCGCGCAACCTGTCCTGAAGTTGCAGGGCCGAGAGGGCCAGCCCCAGCTGGCGCGTCAGGGGCACCAGCAGGTGCCTCAGCTCGGTTTTATCGGCAAAAAGAAGTGGAGGCTCTGCACTCGCGCCCTGGAAGCGCAGCACGCCCAGCGTTTCCCCGTGCACGAACAGGGGGAAACACATGTACTCGCGGTTGCCCGGAAGGCCGCTCGACAGGCACGGCGGTGCGAAACGGCCCTCGTCCGGGAAGCGCGCCTCACCGCGCCTCAGCGCCCAGCATTCATCCGGCGAGGATGCCCGCGCCGCCCCTTCCGGCAACCCCCACGCTACCAATGGCGTCAGCAGATTGCGCGAGGCATTGAACATCAGCAGCGTGCCCTGTGTGTCCGGCAGCAGCGCAGGCAGGGCGCGGCCCAGCACCTCCGCCCCCTCGTTCAGGGAACGCGCCGCCTGAAGCCAGTCACTCAGTTCACTCAGCGAGCGCATCTGGGTATTGCGCTGCTCCAGGTCGACCTGCCGCGACTGCGCCAGCGCCTGAGACTCCTGCAACTCGGCACTCATGGTATTGAAGGCCGCCCCGATCTGCTGGAACTCCTGCACGCCGCTGGGGGCCACCCGCACGTCCGGCTCCCCGGCACTGAGCCGCTGCGCGGCGAGCGCCAGCGCCTGAAACGCCCGAGTCAGCCGGGAGGCCAGCACCACGGTGGCCGCCACGCTGCCCGCCAGCAGCAGCAGCCCGGCCGCCAGCAGCGCCCGCCGCAAATGCTGAAGCTGCCGGGCCGCCCTGGTTTCATCGGCCCTGAGGTGCTGCACCTCGCTCCGGTTGAGCACCTGGATCTGGGCGCGCACCTGATCGATCAGGCGCTTGCCGGTGCCACGCTGCACCAGGCGGCGTGCCTCGGCCTCCTGTCCAGCCCGGCGCGCGGTAATCTCCGGGTCGGCCACCTCGATTTGCCAGCGCTTCAGCAGCGCTTCCAGGCGCAGCACTTCCGTGCGGGTGGTCGGCCGGTTCGGCTCCTTGAGCCGCTCGAAGCGCTGCGGCAGGGACGCCTGCGCGGCCCGGTACGGTTCCAAAAAGGCCTCGTCGCCCACAATCACGTAGCCCCGCACGCTGGTTTCCATATCCACCACCGCCTGCAAGACGCCGGCCAGTTCTTCGGTCCGCATACGGGTCTGCGTCGCCTGCCGGGTGGCGGTCACCCGCCCCTCCAGCGCGCTGTTGAGCAGCAGCGCCGAACCCAGCAGCAAAAGCCAGAATGGCAGCTGCCACAGCAAGATCAGCTGGCGCACCTTCATGCCCCCATTCTAGGGAGGCTTCATCACAAAGCTGGCACTCAGAGCAGTTCTCCGAATGACGCGCTCTGCGGAAGGGCACCCCAGCGCTCCATTCTCTCCTGCGGAGCTGTGCCAGTCCGCTCGGACAAAAAGCACTTCGTTCTTTTGTCAAATGCTCTAGGAACGCACCTGCCCGTCCCCCTGCACCACCCACTTACTGGTCGTCAGTTCACGCAGACCCATGGGGCCGCGAGCATGCAGTTTCTGGGTACTGATCGCCACCTCCGCCCCCAGGCCCAGCTGTCCGCCGTCGTTGAAGCGTGGGCTGGCGTTCACCATCACGGCGGCGCTGTCCACGTCCTGCATGAATCTGGCGGCCTGCGCGTCGTCCCGCGTGAGGATCACGTCGGTGTGCCCGCCGTGTTCGGCGATGAAGTCCAGCGCCTCCTCCAGCCCCTCCACGACTTTCAGGCTGGCGGTCAATGCCAGGAATTCCGTGCCGTAATCGGCGTCAGCGGCGGGTTGTGCGTCCAGGCCGGCCTGGGCCAGCTGCGCCAGGCTTTCCGGGTCGGCCTTCAGGGTCACGCCCGCCTGCAAGAGGGGCCGCACCACCTCGGGCAGTTTCGGCAACGCGGCCCGGCCCACCAGCAGCGTGTCCAGGGCATTGCAGGCGCTGGGCTTCTGGGTTTTGGCGTTGAGCACGATGTCCGCCGCTTTCTGCACATCTGGCCCTTCCTGCACGAACGACCCGTCGAGGTAGAGGTGAACCACCCCGATGCCGCCCACGATGACCGGCACTGTGGCGTTCTCCACGCAGAAGCGGTGCAGGCCCGCCCCGCCGCGCGGAATGATGGCGTCCACCAGGTCGTCCAGCCGCAGCAGCTCCAGCATGCGCTCGCGCGCCGGGTCGCGGATCACCTGCACTGCCCCTGCCGGCAGGTTCTGGGCGTGCAGGGCCGCGTGAATGGCCTCTTCCAGCGCCGCGTTGCTGTGCACCGTCTCCTTGCCGCCGCGCAGAATGACCGCGTTGCCGCTCATTAAAGCCAGCGTGGCGGTGTCCACCGTTACGTTCGGGCGGCTCTCGTAAATGACGCCCAGCACCCCCAGCGGCACGCGCACCTGCCGCACCGTGATGCCGCTGGGCAGCGTCCGCGCCGCACTGCTTTCCCCCACCGGATCCGGCAGGCGCGACACCGCTTCCACATCCGAGGCGATGCCTTCCAGCGCCCGCGCGTCCAGGCGCAACCTGTCCACCATGTGCCCCGGCAGGCCCGCCGCCAGCGCCGCCTGCACGTCCCGCGCATTTGCCGCCAGAATCACGTCCTCTCGCAAGCGCAACTGTGCCGCGATGGCGCGCAGGGCCTCGGCCTTCTGCACTGTAGGCAGGGAACGCAGCGTCCGGGCCGCCTGCTTGGCCCGCACCGCCAGGTCGCGGATGGAGGAACTGGAGGAAACGGCCGTGGTCATCCCCGCAGTGTAGGGGATGTGGCGGGAAGACCCGAGGGTTGTCGAGACCCGTGGTCAGCTCCGGGATAGGCGGGGCGTTTCTGCGACCTGAAGGTGCTGAAAGTGCCGCGCAGGGGCAGCTCGGCGGTGGCTTACAACCGCACCAGGTCGTCGCGGTGCACCGCTTCGGGGCCATGGGTGAAGCCCAGGACGGCTTCGATGTCGCGCGAGTGGCGTCCGGCGATCAGGGCCAGGTCGCTGCTGGGGTAGCGCGTGAGGCCCCGGGCCACTTCCTGGCCGCCCGGCCCCAGCAGGCGCACGGTGTGGCCGCGCTCGAAGGGGCCGTTCACGCGGTGAATACCGGCGGGCAGCAGGCTTCCCCCGCGTTCGCGCACGGCGCGGGCGGCCCCCTCGTCCAGTTCGACGCTGCCGGGCGCAATTTCGGCCAGAATCCAGCGTTTGCGGGCTTCCAGGCGCGTGCCGTTTTCCAGAAAGCGCGTGCCCAGCGCCTCGCCGGCCACCAGGCGGCGCAGCGCCTCGGGCGCGTCCCCCGGCGCAACGACCACGGGCGTGCCGGCCCGCGTGGCGATCTCTGCCGCCTGGATTTTGGTGTGCATTCCGCCGGTGCCCCGGTGACTGCCCGCCCCGCCCGCCAGCGCCCACACGTCCGGCGTGACGCGCTCGACCACCGGAATCAGGGTCGCTTCCGGGTGGGTGCGCGGGTCGGCGGTGTACAGGCCCGGCGCGTCCGTCAGGATGACCAGCAGGTCAGCTTCCGCCAGGTTCGCCACGAAGGCCGAGAGGGTGTCGTTGTCCCCCACCCGGATTTCGCTGGTGGCGACCGCATCGTTCTCGTTGATGATCGGCAGCACGCCGCGCCGCAGGCAGCTGTCCAGGGTGGTGCGGGCGTTCAGGTAACGCGTGCGGTGGCGGAAATCGGCCGCCGTCAGCAGGATCTGCGCCACGTCCAGGCCGTACAGTTCGGCCACCAGCGCATACAGGTGCATCAGGCGGCTCTGGCCGACCGCCGACAGCAGCTGCTTTTCGGCCAGCGTCCGGTCACGCGGCGGGAAACCCAGCGCCTCCCAGCCCGCCAGCACCGCGCCGCTGGTGACCAGCACCACCTCGTGCCCGGCCGCGCGCACGGCGGAAATGTCACGCATGAGCTCCACCAGGCGCGGGCGGTGCAGGCGATCCGACCCGGCCGTCAGGACACTCGTTCCCAGTTTCAACACCACGCGCATACGCCCAGCATAGCCGCCAGAGCACTTTTTCATGGGTGCCCGTGTAAACGACCCCCAGCTACACGCTTCCGCCCGCACCTACGGTAAAAGCATGACCGACCATCAGAAAGACCTGCTGGCGCAGTTCTCTGAATTCCGTTCTGCGGAGGACACCACTTCTCCCCTTCGGGGCTGTGCCAGTCCGTCCTGCTCGTTTAAATTCACTCGCGCCGCTCGGACAAAAAACAAAACGTCTTTTTGTCAAATGCTCTGGAACTGGGGAAGCAAAAACGCGCCAGCGGCATGGGCCAGGGGTACGTCGACCGGGCCTTCGCGGGCGACTCCGACGCTTTCGGTGCGGACTTTCAGCGCTTCATGACCGAGTACGCCTGAGGAGCCGTGTGGGACGGAGCAATCTTTTACCGACTCCGATTGAATCCCCTAACTTAGGGGATTCAATCCGACTGGAAGGAGAAAAGACGGGTTCCGACGATGTGGGAATCGGGCGGAATCCGTCTTACCGACCGCGAACGCCACACGGTTCCCCTGGGTATGCTGGCCGCGCTGGGCCGCGGAAAGGAGCTGGGAGGCCACGTCCGAGCCACCGCCAATAGGGGCGTCAGCGAACGTGACCTGAGCGACGTGCTGCAATGGGTCGCCATTTACGCGGGTGTGCCGGCTGCCCTGGGCGCCTTCAACACTGCCAGGCGCGTGTATACGGAGAAACCTGAAGGCTGACCGCTATGCTGTACCGCATGAGGGTTTCCCATTGAGCATCCGAATCCTGGGCGGCAGCGCCAAAGGCCGCGAACTGAAAGTGCCGGAGAGTGCCCGACCCAGCGGCGTACGCCTCCGCAAGGGCCTTTTTGACCTGCTGGCTTCCCGCGCCCCCGCCGACGAATTCCCCACCTTCCTCGACCTGCACGGCGGCAGCGGCGCCATCGGCCTGGAGGCCGCCAGCCGGGGATACGCCGTGACCTTCATAGAAAAGGACAACCGCGCTTTCAAGGCGCTGGAAACCAACGCCCGGCAACTGGAACTCCGGGTCAAGGTGCTGCGCGGGGACGCCGGTCAGTTGCTTCCGCGCCTGGGACGTTTCGACCTGATCTTCAGCGACCCCCCCTACGAAGCGGACATTCCCGCCCTGACCCGGCGCCTGCTGGACAGCGACCACCTGACCGAGGGTGGCCTGCTGATCTGCCAGCACCCGGATCGCCTGAGCCTGCCTGAGCACCCCGCTTATACCCTGGACGTGCGTGAATACGGCAGCAACACCCTCAGCATCTACGAAAAAGGTACTGTGAAAGAGGAATGACCATCACCGCCGTTTTTCCGGGTTCGTTCGACCCCATCACCAGCGGACACATGGACGTCCTGACGCGGGCCAGCCGCATGTTCGACCAGGTCACCATGACCGTCATGCACAACGCCCGCAAACAGGGCAAGAACCTCTTTACCCTGGAGGAACGCCTGCACATCCTGCGGGCCGCCACCGCCCACCTGCCCAACGTCAGCGTGGACAGTTTCAGTGGCCTGCTGGTCGATTACGTGGCGCAACTGAACGCCCCGCCGTACAAGGCCGTGATTATTCGTGGCCTGCGGGCCGTCAGTGACTTCGAGTACGAACTGCAGATCGCGCACCTCAACCGCCAGATCGGCGAGGCCGAGACCGTGTTCATCATGGCCGCCACCCGCTGGAGTTTCGTGAGCAGCAGCATGGTCAAGGAGATCGCCAGTTACGGCGGCGACATCAGCGAAATGGTGCCGCGCGTCAGCGCCGACGCCCTCAAGACTAAATTTGCCGAAGCGTACGCCGAACGCGCCGTGAACCAGGGATAGTCGTTCTGGTGGGATTCAGAAGCGCCCAGTCGGTCAAAGACAAATAACGCGGCCCCAACCACGTCGAGCATGAACCCCACCACTGGCGGGGGATTTCTCACCGCGCTCCAGACTGTGCAGCAGCGCCCTGTTTCACTGCTTTTGCGCCGCCTGAGCCTGCGCTTGTGCCCGACCCATATAAAATCCGCGCTTGATGCACTCGGCCAGCCTCGGAATGTTATCTCTGTTCAAGTGCGCCCAGCCTGGTCAGCAACTCGGGCGGGATTTCCTTAACAATCGTGCCTTCAGCGAAGGTGTACTCTTTTGCGGCGATCTCCGCCCAGTTCAGCCCGGTCATGCCCTCGGCAGGCCGCCATGAACCGCGCCCGAAGATTGAACCGGCACCAGTGATGCGTCCCTGTTCCTCATGAAGTGGTCAGGCGACGTGGTACGCTCCCACCAAACTTTAGCCACGGAGTTCTCCTTACTTATGTCCAAAACCCTCGTTATCGTCGAATCGCCTGCCAAAGCCCGCACCATCGAGAAGTACCTCGGAAAGGGGTACACGGTGGAGTCCAGCATTGGGCATATCCGCGATTTGCCGAAAAGTGCCGCCGACATCCCCGAGAAGTACAAGGGGAAAGCCTGGGCACGCCTGGGGCTGGACGTGGAGAACGACTTCCAGCCTCTCTACGTGGTCGCTCCCGAGAAACGGCAGCATGTGGCGAAACTGAAGAAGATGGCGCAGGACGCCGACGAGATCATCCTGGCGACCGACGATGACCGCGAGGGCGAAAGCATCGCCTGGCACCTGTACCAGGAGTTGAAGCCGAAGGTTCCGGTGAAGCGCATGGTGTTCCACGAGATCACGAAGGACGCCATTCAGCAGGCCATTGCCAACCCGCGCCAGATCAACAAGGATCTGGTGGAAGCGCAGGAGGCCCGCCGGGCGCTGGACAGGCTGTACGGGTACGAGGTCAGCCCCGTGCTGTGGAAGAAAGTGGCCCCGAAACTGAGTGCGGGGCGCGTGCAGAGTGTGGCGACCCGTATGCTGGTCGAACGCGAACGCGAGCGCATGAAGTTCGTTTCCGCGACCTGGTGGGACTTGCTGGTGAGCGCCATGACGCAGGATGGGCATTTCTTCCCCGCCCGCCTCACCGATGTGAACGGTCAGAAACTCGCAGCGGGGAAGGACTTCGATCCGCTGACCGGGAAACTCAAGGAAGGCGCGAATGCCCGCCTGCTGAACGAAACGGAAGCCAGGGGGCTGGCCGACGGGTTGAAGGGTCAGCCCCTGAGCGTGGTTTCTGCCGAGGAGAAACCGTTCACGCAGCGGCCGTACCCACCTTTTATTACGTCCACCCTGCAGCAGGAAGGCAGCCGCAAGCTGGGCTTTGCCGCCACGCGCACCATGCGGGCCGCCCAGCGCCTGTACGAGGGCGGGTACATCACCTACATGCGCACCGACAGCACCAACCTGAGCAGCGAGGCCGTGACCGCCGCCCGCCAGCAGGTCACGCAGATGTACGGCGCGAACTTCCTGTCGCCGCAGCCCCGCGTGTACACCAAGAAAGCCAAGAACGCCCAGGAAGCCCACGAAGCTATTCGCCCGGCGGGCAGCACCTTCCGCACGCCGGATCAGTTGAAGAATGAACTGAGCGGTGATGAGCTGCGCCTGTACGACCTGATCTGGAAACGCACCGTCGCCAGCCAGATGGCCGACGCCAGAGGCCGCAGCCTGCGTGTGCGCCTCGGCGGCAAAGCGCAGCGTTTAAATGGAGGGGGCGGGGAGGACGTGGCCCTGAGTGCCTCGGGCCGCACCATCGACTTTCCCGGCTTCCTGCGCGCCTACGTGGAAGGCAGTGACGACCCCGCCGCCGCCCTCGAAGACCGCGAAACGCCCCTTCCCCCCCTGAAGCAGGGTGAGCGCGTGACCGCCGACAGCGTGAAACCCGAGGGGCACGAAACCCAGCCGCCCGCCCGCTACACCGAAGCCAGCCTGGTGCAGGCCCTGGAAGCCGCCGGCATCGGGCGACCCAGCACCTACGCCAGCATCATCGGCACCATTCAGGATCGGGGGTACGCCACCAAGAAGGGCCAGGCGTTAACCCCCACCTGGACGGCTTTTGCCACCTCAGCCCTGCTGGAGCACCATTTCGGTCGGCTGGTCGACTACGACTTCACCGCCAAAATGGAAGAAGACCTGGATGACATCGCCGGGGGCCGCGAACACCGCGTGCCGTACCTGAGGCGCTTCTACCTGGGTGAGCCGTCCCAGAGTGGGGACGTTCAGGGCATGGCTCTGAAACCCACCATCGAGCGGCAGATGGGCGAAATTGACGCCCGGGGCATCGCCACCATTCGCGTGCCCCGCTTGGAGGGCAGCGGCATCGAGGTGCGCGTGGGGCGGTATGGCCCGTACATGGAGCGCGGCGAAACGAAGGCGAACCTGCCGGAAGACCTCGCGCCGGACGAATTGACCGCCGAGAAAGCCGAGGAACTTCTCTCCCGCCCCAGCGGAGACCGCGAGATCGGCACCGATCCCGAAACCGGGCACCCGGTGCTGGCCCGCGCTGGCCGCTACGGCCCTTACGTCACGCTGGGCGCCGAGAATCCGCCGCTCAAGACCGCCAGCCTGTTCCCGAGCGACAACCTCAACGACATCACGCTGGACCGTGCCCTGCAACTCCTGAGCCTGCCGCGCCTGGTGGGCACCAGTGCCGGCGAGGAAATCTGGGCCATGAACGGCAAGTACGGCCCCTACATCAAACGCGGCACCGACAGCCGCAGCCTCGCCACCCACGAGCAGATCTTTACGGTGGGGTTGCAGGAAGCCGAAGCCCTGTTCCTGTTGCCGCGTTTCCGTGCCCGCAGCGCCCCCGCCGGGCCTCTGAAATCATTTGAGTACGAAGGCCGCGCCGCCATTCAACTGAAGGACGGACGCTTCGGCCCGTATCTCACCGACGGCGAGAAGAACGCCACCCTGCGCAAAGGGGAAACGCCCGACAACCTGAGCGCCGAGCGCGCCCTGGAGATTCTGGAGGAACGCGGCAAGGAACCCCAGAAGAAAGCCGGAAAAACAACCGGAACGCGCAAGACCGCTGCAAAAACCACCAGCAAAACAGCAACGAGATCAGCCGCGAAGAAAGCCCCAGCCAAGAAAACAGCAGTTAAAAAACCTGCCGCGAAAGCCAAAGCACCCGCAAAAACGCCCCTCACCTGGACCGAACTGAAACCCCACCTGAGCGTCCTGACCGATCAGGAACGCCGCCTCGTTACCGCCACCCGCGAACAGGGCCGCAAAGTCGAGGACGTGGCCCCCGAAATCGGCCTGGATGTGAAAAAAGCCAAGGGAATGGCGTTACAGGCCAGCAAGAAACTGAATCAAGCGGCACGGGGAGAGTAGGTCTCCGCATCTATGCACATCTTTGCCTTGCGTGACGAGCTTTCTGAACCCGAGAACACCGAGGGTTTGATCCATCTTGGATGCATCAGCTTGCAAGAGCATATGGCGGCGCGAGGTCTGTGGATTGAGGCTGAGGCACAGCATTTGCTCATTCATCCTTTTGAGGACACAAGGTTGAACCTAAAACAAGTGAACGAACTCCGCACGCTTGCCATCGGCAATTTTGCCAATAGAGAACTGGTAGCGATTCTCGACAATGCTATTCAGCAGAACGCTGGAATAATCAGTTTTGTAGATTGATTTCAAGGATTTTCTGAAGATGCCTCGCCTTCCTCGCCCCATTCCGCCTGCGCCTCTGCATTTTGTTCGGTTGGCGGCGGGTTCGCCTGGGGTGTGGGTGGCCTTACCTGGGGATGGGCCGGGGGGTGGCTTGCGCGTCATTCAGTTGGTGGGGCCGTTGAGTATGAATGCGCCAGGCTGGCTGCTGTGCCTGAAAGGCGAGGCGGTGGTTGACCTGCCCGACGGGGATTTCGTGCGCCTGCGGGCGGGTGAGGGGTATCAACTGGCGTCCATGTGGGATGTGCTGCCGACTCGTGACGGCACGACCCTCTTGCTGATGGGCTGACGTGGCGACGTAGGAATAGCGCCGGGCTGGCCTTCATTGCTACCGAGGTGCGGTTTCTGTTGTGCGATACCCGCAGTCCGGGGCAATTCCTGATGAAAGTGGGATTGGATGCGAGGGGCTACCTGCCGGCCGAAAGCGCCACGCTGCAAGCGAACTTGTTGTTCGAGGGAGGTGCGCTGAGTGAGCTGACTGCTGTGCCTTGAACTGGTGCGACTCAGTGTTCCGGTGTCCCTTGATGCCTCCTCGTCTGGCGGCGTGGTCTGGGCCGTGGATCTGGCTGGCGGCGGGGGAGATGATCAGCCATTCGGCGGCCGTACTGCTCTGGTTACGGACGCTGTGTGGGGTGCTGGCCGGCACGATCAGGGTGTCGCCGCTGCTCAGTTCGCTGGTGTCCTCGCCTACGGTGACGCTGACCGTTCCGCTGAGCACCACCATGATTTCTTCGTGCGTGTAGGTGTGCGTGGGGTTGGCGTGGTCGGGGGCCATGCGCTGCCGGATGACGCTGGTCTGTGTTGCGCCGCTGCCCTGCGTGGCGAGGGGCGTGACGGTGGCGTTGGCGGTGGTGTGCGTGGTCTGGTGGTGTGGGCGAGGGATGTTCATGATGTCCTCCTGGCGCAATGGTAAACTGGCTTGACCAATTTAGTCAAGGAGGTTGACTATTTGAGCAAGGTTTCAGACGAGCAACTGCAACACGGCCGGCAGCACCACATCGGGCGGCAGCTTCAGCAGGCGTACCGTGACTTCAACACCCGCTCCCTGCACAAACTCCGCGCGCGGGGACACGCGCAGCTCAGCGCCGCGCACCTGAACATCATTCCCTTCCTTGACCTTGACGGTACGCGCATCAATACCCTGGCCGAACGGGCGGGCATGACGAAGCAGGCCGCCAGTCAGCTCGTGACCGAACTGGAGAAAAGCGGGTACGTGACCCGCCAACCTGACCCCAGCGACGGACGCGCGGCGCTGCTCACCTTCACTGCCAAAGGACAGGCCTTATTGCAAGACGCCCATGCCCTGAAACGCGAAATTGCCGACGAATACCGCGCCAAACTCGGCGAAGACCGCTGGCACGCCCTGCAAGACGCCCTGAGTGGCCTGCTTCTGCCGGAAACGTAAACTGGCCCCATGCCGCTTGGCGACCCGCCCAACTACAGCACCCCGAAAACGCTGGGGCTGGCGCTGTCCAGCCTGGCGGGGGCGATGGCGCACTTTCTGCTGGGCGCCCTGGAATTCAGCCGGGTGGGGCCATTCGTGGGGTTGTGGCAGATGTTCCTGGCGGGCTTCCTGCTGGTGTTCGGGGTGCTGACCAGCATCCGTTACCTGGAAGCGCTGGACACCATGCGCGACCCGCACCCGCGCACGCGCCTGTACGGTACGCCGCACGAGTGGCACACCTACCGCGTCGGCGTGAGCCTGCACTCACTGGGCGCACTGCTGTGCCTGTACTGGCTGGTGCACAGTGAACTGGTGCTTCTATACGCCCTGACCCTGCTGCTGAATGGGGTGGGGGTCTTCCTGGCTTTCCGCAGCCGCCCGACCGCCCAGGAGTGAAGGTGTCTGTCAGGGGTCACTGTATCCGTAAACGCGGTGCGCCCGGCAGGTCAGGCGTGCCCGCGCCGTCCGCGTTTCTCGGCCTCGATGGCGCGCTGCAACTCCTGAATCTGCTTCAGCAGCCCCAGTTGCTCGGCGGGGGCGGCGCTCACCACCTGTTTTTTCAGGAAATCCACTTCCGAGCGCATGGAATCGATAGACAGCGTGACCTGAATGTCGTCCACGGCGGCGGCGGCGTAGGCGGTGACCTTTTGCTCATACTGCTGGGCGTGCGCCTTGCTGATGGTGCCCGAATCGCGGCCCTCGAACATCAGGCGAATCAGCAGTTGCTCCTCGGGCTGACCGCGGAACACGTCCAGAATCTCCTCGGGACTGCGGGCACCCTGCGCAGCCAGCATCACCTTGCGCACCGCCTCGTTGCGCCAGGGCATGCTGCCGTCCAGTTTCGCCAGCAGGCTGGGGTCGACCAGCAGTTGCCGCAGCAGCGCCAGCTCACGGTCTTCCTCTTGGCGAGAATTGGACATGGCGATCATGTGCGTGTCCGATAGGGCTTTGCGCTTGGCCTTGCTATCAATCCATTCCCGCAGCCTGTCTTCAGAGATATCCAGACCGTGAGCAACGATGCGCCGTAGATTCGTGGCTGGAGCATTCGTAAAATCAAGCGACTCGTTAATCATCATTCTGGGCAAAAGCTCCATCAAGATCGCCCTTTTTCCTTCTGGGGTATTGATATTAAACTTTGCAGTCGAGTTTTGATAGCGGACGGTAACTTCATCCAGGCCGTCTTCGAGCGCTTTTTCTATTGCCTGAGTGCCCTGTTCAAGCAAGGCATCCGCAGCGTCTTTTCCACCTGAAATCCTATGTGCGGATACTTCAAAGCGAGTTCCAATCACCTGATCCAAACCTGTTAAAGTTGCCTTTCGACCAGCGTCATCGCTGTCAAACATCAAACGGATTTTCGTAACCCCCAGGCGTTCCAGCAGGGTGGCATGCTCGGCGGTCAGGGCGGTGCCCAGCGAGGCGACCGCGCCCGTGAAGCCATGCTGGTGCATGGTGATGACGTCCATATAGCCTTCGACCACCACCAGTTCGGCGTCTTCTTTCAGGCGGGTGCGGGCCTTGTCCAGCCCGTACAGCAGTTCGCCTTTCTTAAAGGCCTCGGTTTCGGGGGTATTCAGGTACTTGGGCTTGCTGTCGTCCAGCACGCGCCCGCCGAAGCCCACCAGGCGGCCCAGGTGGTCGCGGATGGGAAACATCACGCGGCCCCGGAAACGGTCGTATACCCGCCCATTCTCGGGGTTTTCGATCAGCAGGCCCGCTTCCAGCAGTTGCCGCTCCGCGACGCTCCGGGTGCGGGCCAGTTTCAGCAGGCCGTCCCAGCCGTCGGGCGCGTAGCCCAGCTCGAAGGCCGCGATGGTCTCGTCGCTCAGGCCCCGGCGCTTCAGGTACTCCAGCGCTGGCCCCTGCAGGTGCTCGCGGAAGTAGGCGAGCGCAAAAGCGTTGACGTCATACAGGTCACGGCTGGATTTCTCGCCGTACTTCGCTTCGACCTGCACGCCGGCCTTCTCGGCCAGTTTGCGCAGCGCGTCCCCGAAACTGAGGTTTTCGGTGCGCTGCACGAAACTGAACACGTCCCCGCCCGCCTTGCAGCCGAAGCAGTAGAAGTACCCCTGCTCGGTGTCTACCTGGAAGCTGGGGCTTTTCTCCTTGTGAAAGGGGCACAGGCCCTTCAAGCGGCCCTTGCCGGCGGGGGTGAGCTGCACATACTCGCCGATCACGTCCGCGATGTTCAGACGTGACCGAACGTCCTCTTTGGTTCCCAAGTGCAACTCACCTCCCTCGCCCCAGCTTGAGACGGACTGCGTCCAGGGGAAGTACCCAGTTTAAGCCTTCTGCGCGCAACTCGCTAGACCACGCAAAGTTCGGCCCAGAGGGCGAAATTTTATGAGAACGCGCGGCAAGCGGGCTGGGTCGGCCCTTCTTGCGCCTCTATCCTTTGGGTGATGCTGGTGTCAGAGGCGGACTGTTATCCTGCCCCCATGAACGTGACCCGTCATTTCAGTGACACGCGCACGGCACAGGGGCGCGTACGTTTTCTCCTCCAGTCCGGCGCGGTGCATCTGCTGGCGGAAGGGCCAGGCTGGCAGCACGCCAGCACCCACGCCGGTCTGCAGGACGCGGCCACTTTCCTGGCGGTGATTCCCCAGGTGCCCCAGGCCCTCTACGAGGCCGCCCTGGGCGAACTGGAACGCCGCCTGAACCTGGAACTTCAGGACGCCGCCTGAGCCTTTGAAGCGTGCCCGGGCAAGGCGCTTTCTTAAAGGTCGTCTTTTCATGAGTAAGGGCGGAGTGTGACAAACCGGGTGGTGTTGCCCCCAACCCTGCCGGCAGCGCACTTCTTGACTTTCCCCGTTCACTCCCCCCACGCTGCGGGTC
Source organism: Deinococcus fonticola (assembly GCF_004634215.1). NCBI lineage: Bacteria > Thermotogati > Deinococcota > Deinococci > Deinococcales > Deinococcaceae > Deinococcus > Deinococcus fonticola. The sequence continues at coordinate 104,955 of NZ_SMMH01000007.1, forward strand.
GGTGTAAGCGCCTTGCAAGGCCGATCCCGGTATAAATAAAGGCAATGCTGCTCGCCTTCCCCTCTTCCACCTCCGTCGATGCGGCAGGTCAGGCATGAACCTGCTCCTGATGCTGGCCCTGTTCGTGGTCACGCTGCTGTTGCTGATTCGCCTGCCCGAGCGGCCCCTGAGCGCCCTGCTGAGCGTGGTCACACTGCTGCTGGCCGGCCTGCTGGTCTCGTTGAACATGAACGTGGACGAGAGCGCCGCCACCGCCCTGGGCCGCCTGAGCCGCATGCAGGGTTTTCTGGTGCTGGTCGGCACGGTGCTGGGCAGCGCCGCCTTCGCGCTGGGCAGCGCCAGCCTGCCGCGTATGCGGCCTATCAAGCCCCTCCAGGCGCAGCCCGCCGCCAAACCCATGCGGCTGCAGCGCACCGCCAAGCCCGCCACGCGCAGCGGCAACAAGACCCGCCACACCACCCCCACCTTGCATGGCGGCACCACTGACCTGAACTTTCAGGAATATGAGGTGCTCGACCGGGTGGGCGTCGGCGGGATGGGCAGCGTATACCGCGCGCGCCGCCGCCAGGACGGGCGCGTCGTGGCGCTGAAGGTGCCGCAGGAGAAGTACCTGGCCGACGCCAAGTTCGTCAAGCGCTTCTACCGCGAGGCCGAGGTCTTAAAGCGCTTCAACCACCCCAACATCGTCAAGGTGTACGACTACCGCATGCAAGACCCCGAGCATTACATCGCCATGGAATTTCTGGACGGCGAGAGCCTGGAACACCTGCTGGAAGACCGGCCCCTGACCTTCGGGCAGAGCGTGCAGATGCTGCGGGCCATGGCCGACGCCCTGAGGCACATTCACATGCAGAACGTCGTTCACCGCGACATCAAGCCCGCCAACGTGATGGTGCTGAAACACGCCTTCAACGAAAAGGGCGAACTGCGCGAGGGCGGCGTGAAACTCATGGATTTCGGCATCGCCGTGGGCAAGGTGCTGACCCGGCTCACCATGACCGGCGCGCGGGTCGGCACGCCCATTTACATGGCGCCCGAGCAGGCCAAGGGCAACCGCGTCGACGCCCGCAGCGACGTGTACTCGCTGGGGCTGCTGGCCTACGAGATGGTCACCGGGCAGACCGCCTTCAAAGGCAGTTACGAGGCGGTAGTTCACCAGCAGGTGTTCGAGTCCCCCAAGCCCCCCAAGCAGGTGAACCTGGAGGTGCCCGGTCAACTCAGCGACCTGATCCTGGACATGATCGAGAAAGACCCGGCGCAGCGCCCCACGCTGGACAGCGTCATTGCCCGCATCGACGCGGGTGTGCTGGCCGACGAGGCGTTTACCGATCCGGTGGCGCTGGCGATCAGCATTCAGGAGAAACGCGGTACCCTGCGCCTGCTAGACCTGAAAAGCAAACTGCGGGTCAGCCTGCGCGACCAGGGCAACGCCGAAACGCACCTCCCCAGCGCCCCCAACGCCCTGACGGGTGATCCCGCCGGCAACCTGTACCTGAGCCTGCTGGAATTCCGGCAGGAACGCAGCGGCGCCCTCATTCGCAAGATCGACGCGCAGGGCCGCGAGTTGGCGGCCTTCGGGGCTTACGGCCTGGCCGAGGGGGAACTGCTGCAACCCGTCGGGCTGGCCTACGCCAGGGGTCACCTGTACGTGCTAGACGCCGAATCCCTGACCGTGAACGTCTACGACGGCGGCGGACGCTTCGTGCGGCGCTTCGGCGGGCGCGGCAAGGGTCTGGGGCGCTTCGAGAAACCCACCGCCATCGCCGCCGCCCCCAGCGGCGAAGTGTACGTGCTGGACGGCGGCAGCAACGAGGTGCAGCGCTTCAGTGCCCAGGGCGAGTACGTCAGCCGCTACGCTTTTCGCCTCGACCGCAGCAGCGAGGCCCTGCGCCCGCTGGATGGCCTGAGCGTGGATCGGGAAGGCGGCGTATACATCGTGGACAGCGTGGCCCGCAAGTTGCGCAAGATCGAGGCCGACGGCACGCCCGGCGCGACCTTCGCCCTGGAGACGCTGGTGGGCGAACCGACCGACGCCCCCTGGCTGATGCAAATCGCGCAGGACGGCAGCATCTACGCGGTGCGGCAGGGCGGGCAGATGCTGCGGCAGTTCAGCAGCGTCGGCGACCTGCTGAGCAGCCGCGACATGTACGCCCCGGTGCTGGCCATGACCCTGATCGACCGTCCTGCCGTCGCCCACAAGGCCTGATCCAGTGCTTCCGTTGCTCACACTCTACGGACGCGCCGGCTGCCACCTGTGTGAAGTGGCCGCCGGGCACCTGCGCGCCCTGAACTTCACCTTCGTAGAGGTGGACATCAGCGGTGACGACGCCCTGGAAGAACGCTACGGCTTCGACATCCCCGTTCTGACCCACGGCGAACAACTCCTGATGAAAGGCCGCATCGACCGCAAACGCCTGGGCCTGCTGAAACTGGTGCTGCTGCGCCAACTGGCCGAAGGGTAAAGCATGCGCCGCCTGGTGGTGTCTGCCCCACACAGCCTGGCCTGGCAGGACTTCACGCTCCCGGCGCCGCCGGCCAGACAGGCGCGGATTCGCACGCGCCTGAGCGCCGTCAGCATTTCCTCGGAACTGAGTGTGGTGGCCGGTCTTCCCGGCGGGTCGTCCCCGACGAAACTGGGGTATCAGACGCTGGGGGTCATTGAAGCCGTCGGCCCGGACGTGTCTTTGCAGGCGGGGCAGCGCGTGGTCTGCACGCTGGGGCACGCCAGCCACGGCAACGTCCCGGTGCAAAACCTGATTCCGGTTCCGCATGGCGTTTCAGACCGCACCGCGCTGTGCAGCATCCTGGGCGAGGAAACCCACAAGGGCCTGCGCAAGCTCTCCCCGCAGCCTGGCGAGCAAATCCTGATCGCGGGGGCGGGCCTGCTGGGCCTGCTGAGCGTCTTCAACCTGACCCGGCGCGGCCTGGATCAGGTCACGGTGCTGGAACCGGACCCGCACCGCCGCGCCCTGGCGCTGGAATTCGGCGCACGCGCGGCCCACGCCCCTGGCGAGTTGCCGCACGAGCAGTTTGATGTGGGCGTGGAGTGCAGCGCCTCACCGACCGGGTTTACCGAGTTGCTGCGGCACCTGCGCCGCAGCGCCCGGTGCAGCGTGCTCTCGGACGGCAACTGGGGGGCGCTGGTACTGCCGCCCGAATTTCACTCGCGCGAACTGACGCTGGTGGCCTCCAGCGACGGCGAGGACTACCCCGCTTACGCCGCCTGGTTGTGGGCGCATGCCGACCCGGTGCTGGAAAAACTGTTTGAACAGGTGGTGCCCGTCGGGAACCTGGTGGAGGTGTTCGGCAACCTGGGCACCTGGCCGCGCCCGGTCAGTGTGCTGGTCGACTGGCGTGACCTTGAAGCGCCCGATTCCTGAGATATGGCCCCGGGGCCTCCCGGCGTAAACGTCTTCCTGGCGTTTACCCCGCTGATACCAATTGCGGTGATATCGCTGGGAAGCAGCGATATCACCCGACTGGAAGGAGAAGCAAAAAATACGCGCTGCGGCAGATGCAATAGGATTGGAGTACTTTTCTCCAATCCTATGGAATTGGACGCAGCGCGTATGACCCGCTACGCTGCCCAGCGATGACCTCTGCTTTCTTCCCGCCTTTCTGGCGCGGGTACCGCCTGATGTTTCCGCTGTGGCTGGGGATGGTGCCCTTTGCGGTGGCCTACGCCCTGACCGCCCGCTCAGCCGGCCTGAGCCTGTGGGAAACGCAGTTCATGAGCCTCACGACCTTTGCCGGCGCTTCGCAGTTTGCAGCAGCCGGCATGCTGGGGGCGGGGGCTTCGGCGCTGGGCATCGTGTTCACGACCTTTTTGCTGAACGCCCGGCATCTGCTGTACGGCCTGAGCCTGGCCCGGCAGTTGCCCCTGTCGCGCAGGCAGCGCCCCGTGGCGGCGCAGTTCCTGACCGACGAGGCGTACGGCATGGTGATCGTGAACGGCCCGAAAGACCCCGCCGGCCTCAGCTTTCCCTTCCTGCTGGGCGCAGAGCTGAGCCTGTACAGCATCTGGAACGCGGCGACCCTGCTGGGGTCCGTGGCGGGCGCCGCCTTGCCTAATCCGCAGGCGCTGGGCGTGGGCGTCATTTTTCCACTGGCGTTCCTGGGGCTGCTGGTGCCTCTGCTGGTCGACCGGATCAGCCTGCTGGTGGCCCTGGTGTCCGGGCTGGGGGCGTGGGGGCTGTCGCGGGTGCTGCCAGGTGGGCTGGTCATTCTGCTGGCGGGGGTGGGCGGGGCGCTGCTGGGGGCGGCCTTCCTCACGCGTTCCCAGCAGGAGGACGCGCCCAGTGAAGGACGCCCGATGAAGGAGATGCCATGAGCCTGCCCCTGGTGCTGCTGCTGATGTGGGCGGTCACCTACCCCCTGCGGCTGCTGGGCCTTTCGCTGGGCCGGCTGCAACTCCCGCCTTTCTGGCTGAATTTCCTGAAATTCGTGCCGGTCAGCGTGTTTGCGGCGCTGGTCGTGCCGGACGTGCTGGGCAGCTCCGAATGGGCCCGCCGGTTGGTGGGGGCGCTGTCAGGCGGCCTGCTGATGTGGCGCACCCGTCACCTGGCCCTGGGCATCCTGGGCGGGTTCGCGGCGTACTGGCTGGCGCGTCTGGCCGGGCTTTAAGGTGGGCAGGAAAATGTCACGGCTGTCACCCTGCCTTAAGGGCCCGGTAAGGCTGCATAAACCGGATTTCAACGGAAACTGAATTTTCTGGGGAAGCGGCGCGGCAGGCTGGGGGCATGACGAAAGAAACCCTGCAAGGCAAGAAAATCGCCATCCTCGTGACCGACGCTTTCGAACAGGTCGAGATGACCAGCCCGCGCGACGCCATTCACGCCGCCGGCGGCACCACCGAGATCGTGAGCCTGAAGCCCGGTGAGATTCAGGGCCTCAACCACATCGACAAGGGCGACAAATTCAAGGTCGACAAGACCGTGAAGGACGTGCAGGCCAGCGATTACGACGGCATCCTGATTCCCGGCGGGGCCGTCAACCCCGACACGATGCGCATGGACAAGGACGCCATGCAGTTCCTGCGCCAGGGCTATGACGCCGGACTGCCCATCGCCGCGATCTGCCACGGCCCCTGGCTGCTGAGCGAAACGGGCATCAGCCAGGGCCTCAAGATGACCAGCTGGCCCAGCCTTCAACACGAACTGAAACTCAGTGGCGCCAACTGGGTCGACGAGGAGTGCGTGACCGACCGGGGCGTGACCACCAGCCGCAACCCGGACGACCTGCCCGCTTTCAACAAAAAGATCGTCGAGGAATTCGCCGAGGGCAACCACGCCAGCCGCCGCTGAAGGCTGACTTCAGGGAAGGGGAGAGGACACGTGTCCTCTCCTCCTTTTCGTTGTGACGGGGTAAAGATCAGGCCCTCGCGCTCCGGGGGCGCAGGCGGCATAGTTGGGGGCGATATGCGAGGCTCCTCTTGAAGTTCATGGATCTCTGGGCGCTGGCCTGGCGCGGCCTGACCCGCCGCCCGGTGCGGACGCTGTTGACCACGCTGGGCATCACCGTGGCGGTCGCCAGCATGGTGGTGTTCCTGTCGCTCGGCGAAGGGATTCGCAAGGTGTTTAGCGAACAGCTGAGCAGCATCGGGCCGGACATTCAGGTCAGCCTGACCGGCATCACGCAGGGCATCAGCCTGCACCCCAACGTGCCGCAGTCGCTGGTGACCGACTTGCAGGGCCTCGGGCCGGAGTACGGCATCAGGGCCGTCACGCCTGTGGTCATGGCGGTGCGCGGGGGCATGGATCCGAAACAGAGTGCCATCTTCTACGGGTTGCCGCCCAGCCCCGGCATCAGCGCCGTGTTCCCCACGGTGCAACTCGGTTCAGGCCGCAACCTGGCCCCCGGCGACACCCAGGCGGGCGTGGCCGTCATCGGCGCGAAAGCCGCCGAGAACATGCACCTGGGCCTGGGCAGCACCCTGCGGCTCAACCGCCGCGACAGCGTAAAAGTCGTCGGCATTCTGAAGCCCGAATCGGGCCTGGTCGACACCATGATGTTCGTGCCGCTGAGTGTGTTGCAGCGTTCCGAGGGCGCGCAGGGCCGCCTGTCGATGATCGCCGTGAAACTGAACGACCCGGCCCAGGCCAAACCCGTGGCGAAAAAAATCTCGGCGGCGCTGGACGTGGAAGCGCAGACGCAATCGGACATCCTGAGCTTCATGGAAAAAACCATGCGCATCAGTGACGCCGTGCGCTTCGGCATCTCGCTGATCGCCCTGATCGTGGGCGGCCTCGCGGTGGCGAACACCGTCATGATGGGCGTGTTCGAGCGCACCCGCGAGTTCGGCACGCTGCGGGCCATGGGGGCGCGGCCCGCCTTCGTGCGCGCGCTGGTGCTGACCGAGTCCCTGCTGCTGGCGCTGGTCGGCGGGGTCGGCGGCGTGCTGCTGGGCCTGCTGGGCATCTGGGGCGTCAACGCCTACACCCAGCAACTCGCGGACATTAATGCCGCGGCCCTGACCCCGCGCCTGACGCTGCTGGCGCTTGGCATCAGCCTGCTGCTGGGCCTGCTCTCGGGCCTGCTGCCCGCCCGCAATGCCAGCCGCCTGCCCATCACCGAAGCCCTGGGGCGCGTATGACCGAGCTTCCCGGCAGCCAGCTCCCCAGAATCCGCACCGACGCCCTGAGCCGCACCTACCCCAGCGGGGAAGCCCAGGTCACGGCCCTGCACCCCTTTACGCACACCTTCCCACCCGGCCTGACCGCCGTGGTCGGCCCGTCCGGCAGCGGCAAAAGCACCCTGCTTAACCTGCTGGCCGGCTTCGACACCCCCACGTCAGGCCGCGTCACGGTGGGCGACACGGATCTGCACGCGCTGGGTGAGGCCGAGCGGGCCGACTTTCGCCTGGCCCACTACGGCTTCGTGTTCCAGAACCACAACCTCATCAGCATTCTCAGCGCCCAGGAGAACGTGGAATTCCCGCTGACCCTGGCAGGCATTGCCCCACGCCAGCGCCGCGAACGTGCCCGCGCCCTGCTGGCCCAGGTGGGCCTCGAGAAACGCGCCGCGCACCTGCCCCATCAACTCAGCGGCGGGGAAGCCCAGCGCGTCGCCCTGGCCCGCGCCCTCGTGCGCGATCCCGCCATCCTCCTCGCCGACGAACCCACCGGCAACCTCGACAGCCACACCGGAGAACGCGTGCTGGAGCTGTTGACCGCCCCGGCCAGGGCCGGACGCACCGTGATTCTGATTACGCACGACCGCGAAGTAGCGGCATTGGCCGACCACACCCTGCGGGTGAAAGACGGGGAAGTGATGGTGGAAGGCGGGAAGGTGGCGGTTTCCTCTCTGTCCTCAGCACCTCTCTCGTAGCAGCTCTTTTCCCAGTAAAAGGAACTTCCATTGCGCCGGGCAGATGATGGTGCCGGGCGTTTATGAGCTGTAGAACGGTGATACATCTGTACTCAGCGTCCGGGACGGTTTCAGGCCCGTGCGCCCAGGAAGCGGCGAATCCCATGTCAAACGACATCATTTGAGTCAAGACTGCCCTGTCTGAAAAGCTGCGCCGCAGAGCATTTGGGCGACTTTCCGTGTTCGGTGCCCCTTGCTGATTGCACGTTGGCTTTGCTGTATTGGAAGCGTAAAGCGATCAGGCAGAGTGTTTACTTGACCTGGGCCTGGGCGTCACGCAGCAGGTACTGGCGGCCCTGGCTGTCCTGAAGGTTCAGGATGACCTGCACACCTGCGCCGGTTTTCAGGCCGTTGGCCGCGCCGCGCCCCAGGGCGATGACGCAGCTGGTGGGGCACTTCCAGGGCGTGTTGGTGGTGTTGTCCGCCGTCCACACGCCGTCGCCCGTCACGACGTACATGTCGGTGACCTTCAGGCCCGGCAGCGCGGCGCGCGAGGTGCTGAGCCTGACCTTCACACTGAACACGTCCCGGTTCAACCTTGGAAAGGCGTCGGCCTTCACGGGTTTCCCGGCGATGTTCAGGGTCGTGGGGGCGTCCAGCAGTTCACCGGCGGTGGGGGCGGCACTCAGCGACCCGCACCCGGCCAGCAGCGGGGCCAGCAGGAGGGAGGACAGGCGCTTCATGCTCCCAGTATAAGGCGTCAGTGGCGCGGCCCGGCAGGCGGCGTTTGTCCTGCCCTTAACGCCGCCCTACCTGCCCGGTAGATTTACCAGGCGAGATCCGGCGCGGTCAGCACCCGGTCGGCGGGTTGATCGGTGAACAGCTCGTAAGCAATGACATACGTTCCGGGAATCACGCGGCTCAGGACGATGCTGTCCCCTTCGGGCCGCAGGCTCAGGTTGGCGAGGCTGGGGCCGTCCTTGACGCCCACGGTGCCGCGTGCGGCGGGTGTGCTGCCCCCCACCGGCAGCACGTCCGTGATGCGCACGTTCTCCAGGGTGCTGTCCACCGTGAGGGTCAGCGTGACCAGGTAACCGCGCTCCAGCGGCTGAATGTCCTTGCGCAGGCTGGCGCGCGCCCCGCCCTGCACGTTGCGGCTGACGTTCGCGCCGCCGGGGGCCCGCACGCGGGCCGTGCCGGTGGTTTGCAGGCCCACCGGGTCGAGCAGTGCCTCGGCGGTGTCGGTGCGGCACACGCGCACAGGCGTTTTCAGGCGCAGCGGCTGTCCGGCGCTGAATTCCCCGTTCAGTTCCAGCGGATAGTCGCTGCTCCAGCCGCTGGGCAGGTTCAGTTTCAGGCGGGCCGGGAGTTTATAGGTAAAGTCCGTCTTGGCCGTGGCGATGAGCTGGGTCACGTCGCAGGCGTTCAGCAGATCCGGCATGGTGACCAGGGTCACTTCGGTCAGCACGCGGTACTCGATGGTGACCCTGCCGGTGGCGTTGTCGGTCACGATGCCTGGCTGGGGCGTCTGGAAGGTGCTGCCGGCAATCGGAACGGGCTGTACCGGGTACTGACCGGGGGGCAGGGCCAGGGTGGTGGGGGTGGTGAGGGTCTTGCCGTCCACCTGAAAAGGTACGCCGGAAAGCGGAATGCGCTGATTGCCGTAGAGGGCGACGGCGTCGACCGTCAGCTGCCCCGCGGTGGGGCGGGCCACGAAGCGCAACTTGTTGTACCCCGGCACGTAGCGCACCTCGGTGGGGGACAGGATGTTGCCCTTGCCTTCCACGATGCTGCTGCTGACCGGTATCCAGCCGGGCGGCAGGATCGGACGCACCGACGAGTCCCCGACCAGGCCGTACGTCGCGCCGGGAATGGGGCGGCCCTGCGGGTCGACGATGTCCACCAGCAACTGGTTTTGCAGCTTGATATTCTCTGGCGGGGTGAAGCCCCCGACCACGGCGGTGGTGGGTTTGTCGCCCAGTCGGAAGGAATAGCGGATGGCGTTGCTGTACTGGCGCGTGGTGGGCAGCACCCGAATAAACACCTGCCACTCGCCGACCATCTCCGGCGTGATCTTGAAGGAGTCGGTGGCGGTTTTGCCGTTGTCGCTGGTGGTCAGGTTAATGCGCTGCCCGCCAGGCTGCACGACCCACGATTCGGCTTCCCTGGGGCCGTCCATGTCGTAATTCAGGATGCCCACGGTTTGCCCCACCCACTCGGGCGTCACGCGAATCCTGGCGGCCAGCAGCGCATTTTGCTCGGTGTCGCGGGCGTTGACGGTGAAGTCGCTGGTTTCCAGCACGAAGGGCGCGGCGGTGCGCAGCGCGAAACTGTTCTTGCCGTCGCCGTTGCTGTTCACCTTCAGGGTATACGTTCCGGCGGGAAGGCCGCCCGCGTACAGGCTTTCCCAGGTGTGCTCGCGGTTCATGTTGTACTTGCGCTCAATGACCGTGCCGTTCGGGCCCGACAGCGTGAACACCGTGTCGAAGGGTTCGTTCTTCTTGTACAGTTCGTCCCCGAAGTACCCCGCGCCCCGGCGGCCATCCACATAATCCGCGAGGCTAAAGGTCGGCGAGTAGATTTCCAGCCCGATGGGTTTCCCGGCGTCCTGCGCCGACACCTTGATGACGTAAGATTCCACGTCCTGCGGCCACTTTTCGCCCACCGACACCAGCGGCAGGATGCCGCCCGTCTGCGCGTGGGCAGCTGGCAGCAGCGAGGAGACGAGGAGCGCCGCGCCCAGCAGCGCGAAACGGTAAAGGAAAGACGACGTGTTCACTGGAAAAATCATACAGGCGCGTTCTGAGATTGGATGATGAATGCCTGGTGCGAACGGCGTGAGAGCCGGACAGGTGGGTTGCCTCTGCCCAACCGGCATCCCCGGTGCATTTCCCGAACCTGAAGGAAAGACGCCCGCGTTTCAGGGGCGGGGGTATGCTCAGGGCACCATGACGCGTCTCACCGACCTGCCCGCCTGGCAAGCCCTGCAAGCCCACCACGACGCAGTGAAGGACGTGCACCTGCGCGAGCTGTTCGCCCAGGACGCCCGCCGCGGTGAACGCCTGAGCGCCGAGGGCGCGGGGCTGTACCTGGATTACAGCAAGCACCGCGTGACCGATGAAACGCTGAGGCTATTGCGGCAACTGGCCCAGGAAACCGGCGTGGCCCAGAAACGCGATGCCATGTTTGCCGGCGAGCAGATCAACGTCACCGAGGGCCGCGCGGTGCTGCACGTGGCCCTGCGCGCGCCGCGCGACGCCGTCATCAATGTGGACGGCAAAAACGTGGTGCCGGAAGTCCACGAGGTGCTGGATCGCATGGCCGCCTTCGCTGAGCAGGTGCGCGGCGGGATATGGCTGGGATACACCGGAAAGCCCATCAGGAACATCGTGAACATCGGCATTGGCGGCAGTGACCTGGGCCCCGTGATGGCCTATGAGGCGCTGAAACACTACTCGGATCGGGCCCTGACCCTGCGTTTCGTGTCGAACGTGGACGCCACCGACCTGCTGGAGAAGGTGCGCGACCTCGACCCCGCCGAGACGCTGTTCATCATCAGTTCCAAGACCTTCACCACCCAGGAAACCATGACGAACGCCCACAGCGCCCGCACGTGGCTGCTGAACACGCTGAAGGACGACACGGCGGTCGCCCGGCATTTCGTGGCAGTGTCCACCAATGCCGCCGAAGTCCAGAAATTCGGCATCGACACCGCCAACATGTTCGGCTTCTGGGACTGGGTGGGCGGGCGCTACAGCATGGACAGCGCCATTGGCCTGAGCCTGATGCTGGCCGTCGGGCCACAACATTTCCGCGAATTGCTCTCGGGCTTTCACGACATGGACGAGCACTTCCGCAATGCCCCGCCCGAGCAGAACCTGCCCATGCTGATGGGCCTGATCGGCCTCTGGTACAACAATTTCTTTGACGCCTGCTCCGTCGCCGTTCTTCCCTACGACCAGTACCTCGCTTACTTCAGCGCGTACCTTCAGCAACTCGATATGGAAAGCAACGGCAAGCACGTCACGCTGGACGGCGAAACGGTGGATTATCAGACTGGGCCGATCATCTGGGGCCAGCCCGGCACCAACGGGCAGCACGCCTTTTACCAGCTGATTCACCAGGGCACCAAACTGATCCCGTGCGATTTCATCGGCTTCTGCCAGAGCCTTAATCCCCTGCCCCCGCACCACGACCTGCTGATGGCCAACGTGTTCGCCCAGACCGAGGCGCTGGCGTTCGGCAAGACGCTGGAACAGGTGCTCGCGGAAGGCGTGACCCCCGAGCTGGCCCCGCACCGCGTTTTCGAAGGGAACCGCCCCACCAGCACCATCCTGGCCGATAAGCTCACGCCGCGCACCCTCGGCGCCCTTATTGCCCTGTACGAACACAAGGTCTTCGTGCAGGGGGCGGTGTGGAACATCAACAGCTTCGACCAGTGGGGTGTGGAACTCGGCAAAGTTCTCGCCAAAAAAATTGCCGCCGAACTGGACAGCCAGGACGAGCCGCAGCTGAGCCACGACTCGTCCACCAACACCCTGATTGAGCGCTACCGCTCACGGCGCACCTCCTGAAACCGGAGTTCTGTCGGGCTTTAGAGCTTCAAACAGGGCAGTGATAAAACCAGGGTGAAGTCGTCGCCCAGGGCTTCTTGTCGCTGGTGAACTTGACTACTGACTGCAGCTAACTTCGATCCGGCCGTCTGGGCTGAGCCTGTTCAGGAATTCAGAGCCTTGAGCCTCCTGTTCGATTATGTGTTTTCTTAATCTTGAAAAATATGACGATGCGTTTTCTGTCTCTGGGACGCCAAGTTCGCGCAGGCGATTCTGCTCTGCGGCTTAATCCTTGGAAGGAGTGTCACCCCCACCCTGTGAAGTCACGCTTAAGACACTTATTTTAAGTCGATATGCTCCTTTTTGCTGATGTGATGTCCACGCGGAGTCGGCGCACCCGATGACCCAGCCGACAACCGAAACCTTTGATCTGGCACTGCTGCTTCAGGCCCTGCGCACTTACCGCCGGGGCGACTTCAGCGTGCGCCTGCCCACCGATTGGGAGGGCCTGGCCGGCAAAATCGCCGATACCTTCAACGAGACGGTCGAGGAAACTGGCCGCATCACCGAGGACATCACGCGCGTCCGGCACACCGTGGTGCAGGAAGGCAACCTGCGCCAGCGCGTTCCCACCGGCACCAGCACCGGGCAGTGGCACACCTTGATCGAGAACGTGAACGGCCTGATCGACGGCCTGAGCTGGCCCACCACCGAGATGACCCGCGTGGTCACGGCGGTGGCGCACGGTGACCTGTCGCAGAACATGGCCGCCGAAGTAGAGGGCCGCCCCATGCAGGGCCAGTTCCTTCAGATCGTCACGACCATGAACACCATGGTGGAGCAGCTCAAGGCCTTCGCGTCCGAGGTGACGCGCGTCGCGCGCGAGGTGGGCACCGAGGGCAAACTGGGCGGGCAGGCCAACGTGACGGGCGTGGACGGCATCTGGAAAGACCTGACCGACAACGTGAACTTCATGGCGAACAACCTGACCGGGCAGGTGCGCAACATCGCCGAGGTCACGACCGCCGTGGCGAACGGTGACCTGAGCCGCAAGATCACGGTGGACGCTCGTGGCGAGATTCTTGACCTGAAGAACACCATCAACACCATGGTCGATCAACTCAACGCCTTTGCCGGGGAAGTCACCCGCGTGGCGCGTGAAGTGGGCACCGAGGGGCAACTGGGCGGCCAGGCCGATGTGCGCGGCGTCGGGGGCACCTGGAAAGACCTCACCGACAACGTGAACAGCATGGCGAACAACCTGACCGGACAGGTGCGCAACATCGCCGACGTGACCACCGCCGTCGCCAACGGCGATCTGAGCAAGAAAATCACCGTGGCAGCGCGGGGCGAGATTCTGGAACTCAAGAACACCATCAACACTATGGTGGATCAGCTCAATTCGTTCGCCGGGGAAGTGACGCGCGTGGCCCGTGAAGTGGGCACCGAGGGGCAACTGGGCGGCCAGGCCGATGTGCGCGGCGTCGGCGGCACCTGGAAAGACCTCACCGACAACGTGAACAGCATGGCGAACAACCTGACCGGACAGGTGCGCAACATCGCCGACGTCACCACGGCTGTGGCGAACGGTGACCTGAGCCGCAAGATCACGGTGGACGCCCGCGGCGAGATTCTCGACCTGAAGAACACCATCAACACCATGGTCGATCAACTCAACGCCTTCGCGTCCGAGGTAACGCGCGTGGCCCGCGAGGTGGGCACCGAGGGCAAACTGGGCGGGCAGGCCGATGTGCGCGGCGTGGGCGGCACCTGGAAAGACCTGACCGACAACGTGAATTTCATGGCGTCGAACCTCACCGATCAGGTGCGCAACATCGCCTTCGTGACGACTGCCGTGGCGAACGGCGACCTCAGCAAGAAAATTACCGTAGACGTGAAAGGTGAGTTGCTGGACTTGAAGAACACCATCAACGTCATGGTGGATCAGCTCAATTCGTTCGCTGGGGAAGTAACGCGCGTGGCCCGCGAGGTGGGCACCGAGGGGCAACTGGGCGGGCAGGCCGACGTGCGCGGCGTGGGCGGCACCTGGAAAGACCTCACCGACAACGTGAACAGCATGGCGAACAACCTGACCGATCAGGTGCGTGGTATCGCGCGGGTCGTGACGGCGGTCGCCGGCGGCGAGCTGAACCGCAAGCTGAACGTGAAGGCGCAGGGCGAAATTGCCGAGCTGGCCGAGACCATCAACTCCATGATCGATACGCTGGCCACCTTCGCGCAGCAGGTCACCACCGTGGCGCGCGAGGTGGGCACTGAGGGCAAACTGGGCGGGCAGGCCAACGTGCCCGGCGCCAGCGGCACCTGGAAAGACCTGACCGACAACGTGAACGGGCTGGCCGCCAACCTGACCACGCAGGTGCGCGCCATTGCCGAGGTGGCGACCGCCGTGACCAAGGGCGACCTGACCCGCAGCATCTCGGTGAACGCCAGCGGGGAGCTGGACGCGCTGAAGAACAACCTCAACGAGATGATCGTGAACCTGCGCGAAACCACCGAGAAGAACACCGAACAGGACTGGCTCAAGACCAACCTGGCCAAGTTCACCGGGATGCTTCAGGGCCAGCGCGACCTGCTGACCGTCAGCCGCCTGATCCTGTCGGAACTCGCGCCGCTGGTGCGTGCCCGCCACGGGGTCTTTTACACGCTGGACGAGGAAACGCCCGAACCCACCCTGAAATTGCAGGCCAGTTACGCCTACCGCGAGCGCAAGGGGCTGGGCAACCGCTTCCGGCTGGGCGAGGGGCTGGTGGGGCAGGCGGCGCTGGAGCAGGAACTGATCGTGCTGAGCGACGTGCCGGGCGATTACGTGCAGATCAACAGCGGGCTGGGCGCGGCCCCGCCGACCACCATCGTGGTGCTGCCGGTGGTGTTCGAGGGCCAGACCAAGGCCGTCATCGAACTGGCGTCCTTCGAGCGCTTCAGCGCCACGCACTTGACTTTCCTGGAGCAGTTCACCGAGTCGGTGGGCATCGTGCTGAACACCATTCAGGCCACCATGCGCACCGAGACGCTGCTCAGGCAGTCGCAGGGCATGGCCCAGGAACTCCAGAGCCAGCAGGAGGAACTGCGCCAGACCAACGAGGAGCTGGAGCAAAAAGCCAGACTCTTGGCCGACCAGAACCGCGAGGTGGAAGCCAAGAACGGGCAGGTGGAGGCCGCCCGCCACGCGCTGGAGGAAAAGGCCGCGCAGCTTGCCCTGACCAGCAAGTACAAGAGCGAATTCCTGGCCAACATGAGCCACGAGCTGCGCACGCCGCTGAACAGCCTGCTGCTGCTGGCCAACCAGCTGCGCGACGACCCCGAGCGCAACCTCTCGGAGCAGCAGCGCGCTTACGCCCGCACCATCTACGCCTCGGGCAACGACCTGCTGAACCTCATCAACGACATCCTCGACCTGTCCAAGATCGAGTCGGGCACCGTCACCGCCGACCCCACCAACGTGCCGCTTTCCAGCATCCGCGAGTCGCTGGAAAGCACCTTTACCCACGTGGCCGCCGACAAGGGCCTGGCACTGGCGGTCAACTTCAGCGCCGAGTTGCCGCGCACCGTCATGACCGACGAGACCCGGGTCTTGCAGATTCTGAAAAACCTGCTCTCGAACGCCTTCAAATTCACCGAGAAAGGCACGGTCACGCTGGAAGCCGCGCCCGTCACGCACGGCTGGAGCTCCGATCAGACGCCGCTGAACCGTGCTCCGGCGGTGGTGGCCTTCCGCGTCAGCGACACCGGCATCGGTATTCCCGAGGACAAGCAGCGCGTGATCTTCGAGGCGTTCCAGCAGGCTGACGGCAGCACCTCGCGCAAGTACGGCGGCACCGGGCTGGGCCTGGCCATCAGCCGCGAACTGGCCAGGCTGCTGGGCGGCGAGATTACGCTGGAAAGTACGCCGGGGCGCGGCAGCACCTTCACGCTGTACCTGCCCACCCAGTACCGCCCGCAGGACGCGGCGCCGGACAGCCGGGGCACGCAGAACACGCTGGAGTACGCCCAGTCTGTACCGTCACAGTACGGCCAGACTCCTTATGGGCAACTTCAGTACGCCCCTGCGCCAATCCTGCCTGCGCCGCTCCTGCCTGCACCGATGAAAGCGGCGCCGCTGGAAACAACGGCTGAGGCCCAGGCCCGTGGCGGTGGGGCCAGTCATAGCGGGGACAGTGACGGCGCGGAGATGCCGGTGGACGACCGCGCCCTGCTGCAAGCCGGCGACCGCACGCTCCTGATCGTCGAGGACGACCCCACCTACGCGGGCATTCTGCTGGAAGTGGCGCACGAGAAGGGCTTCATGGGCCTGATTGCGGCGCGTGGAGATCAGGCGCTCTCGCTGGCGCAGACCTACCGCCCGATGGCGATTACGCTGGACCTGACCTTGCCCGACACCAACGGTTGGGCGGTGCTGGACGCGTTGAAGCACGACCCGCTGACCCGGCACATCCCGGTGCACATCGTGTCCGGGCAGGAACCCTCGCTGGTCGGGCGCAAGCTGGGCGCGGTGGCACACACCACCAAGTCCGGCAACCCGCAGGAACTGGCGAACGTGTTTACCAGTCTCGACGCTTTCCTGGCGCGCCGCATGAAATCTGTCCTGATCGTCGAGGACGACGAGCTGCAACGCCGCAACATCGAGGAACTGATCGGCGACACCGACGTGCAGACCACCGCCGTGAACACCGGAGGCGAGGCGCTGGACGCGCTGGCCGGGGCGTCTTACGACTGCATCGTGCTCGACCTGCACCTGCCCGACATGAGCGGCTTCGAGCTGATGACCACCTTGCAGGAAACGCCCGCCTACCGCGCCATTCCGATCATCGTGTACACCGCCCAGGAACTGACCCGCGCTCAGGAAACCGAACTGCGCCGCGCCGCCAAGTCCATCATCGTGAAGGACGTGCGCTCGCCCGAACGCCTGCTGGACGAGGTGACGCTCTTTCTGCACCGGGTGGAAGCCAACCTCTCCGAGGACAAACGCCAGGCCCTGAGCGCCGCCCGCCAGCAGGAACCGCAGCTTCACGGGCGCAAGATCCTGATCGTGGACGATGACATCCGCAACATCTTCGCGCTGACGGCCGTGCTGGAACGCCACCAGATGGAAATCATCACCGCCGAGAACGGCCGCGAGGCCATCGCGCAACTCGACCATCACCCCGACACGGACCTGGTGCTGATGGACGTGATGATGCCCGAACTGGACGGCTACGAAACCACCCGCCTGATTCGCCAGAACCCGCAATTCGCTTCCCTGCCGATCATTTCGCTGACCGCCAAGGCCATGCCGGGTGACCGTGAGCACTCGATCGAGTCGGGGGCCAGTGATTACATCAGTAAACCCGTGAACACCGCGCAACTGCTGGCCCTGCTGCGCGTCTGGTTGTCCCGCTGATGCCCACCCTGAACATGGGCACGCCGCTGCCTGCTCAGGAACCGCTGGAGAGCATCGAACTCTCGTTGCTGCTCGAAGGGGTGTACCGCGTGACCGGGCACGACTTCCGGGGCTACGCCAGCGCCACCATTCACCGCCGCGTGATTCACGCCGTGGCCCAGGAAGGCCTGAGCAGCGTCAGCGCCCTGCTGGCCCGGGTCATGCACGACCCCGCGGCCATGACCCGGCTGCGCGAAACGCTCTCGATCAACGTGACCGAGATGTTCCGCGACCCCAGTTTCTTCCGGGCGCTGCGCGAACAGGTGTTGCCGGTGCTGCGCACCCACCCCTTTATTCGCATCTGGCACGCGGGCTGCTCTACCGGCGAGGAGGTGTACTCGCTGGCGATTTTGCTGGAGGAAGCTGGCCTGCTGGGCCGAACGCGCCTGTACGCCACCGACATGCACGTGCCTGCCCTGAACGCTGCCAAACGCGGCATTTATCGCCTGGACAAACTGGAAGGTTACGCCCGCAACTACCAGGAAGCCGGCGGCAAAGGCGAATTGAAACAGTACTTCACCACCCAGTACGACCACGCCCTGATTCGCGCCGACCTGCGCCAGCACGTGATCTGGGGCGAGCACAATCTGGTGACCGACAGTTCCTTCAACGAGTTTCACCTGATCCTGTGCCGCAACGTCCTGATCTACTTTGACAAGCCCCTGCAGGAGCATGTCAAGACGCTGCTGTGGCAAAGCCTGATGCCGTTCGGCATGCTGGGTCTGGGTCACCACGAAACGCTGGATTTCAGCGCGGTGGCCCCCAAATTCGAGACGCTGAGCCTCAGTGAGAAACTGTACCGGAGAATCGCCTGATGCCGAACAGCCACCTGCGCAAAGCCAAAATCCTGATTGTGGACGATCAGGACAGCAAACGCCTGGCGCTGGCGTCGGCGCTGGAAGTGCTGGGTCAGGAAATCGTGATGGTGAGCAGTGGCCGCGAAGCCCTGCGGGCCATTCTGCGTGACGACTTCGCGGTCATTCTGCTGGACGTGCGGATGCCGGGCATGGACGGCTTCGAGACGGCCGGCCTGATCCGCAGCCGCCAGCAGACCGAGAGCACTCCCATCATCTTCGTCACCGCGCACGACCGCGCCGAGTCGGACATGCTGGGCGGCTACCACCTGGGCGCGGTGGACTTTATCTTCGCGCCAATTCAGGCGGATGTGCTGCGCGCCAAGGTCAGCGTGTTCGTCGAGCTGCACCGTAAGACCATGACGGTGCAGGCCCACGAGCGCCGCCTGCGCCAGCTTGAAGCGCGGCAGGCCCAGCACGAACTGCAAAAACTGTCCAGCGCCATCGAGCAGTCCGCCGATCCGGTGGTGATCACGAACCGGGACGGTCTGATCGAGTACGTGAACGCCGCCTTCGAGCAGGTCACCGGGTACCCGCCCGAGGAGGCGATAGGCCAGTCCATCGCCCTGCTGGAGTCGGGTGAACACCCGACCGAGTACCATGACCAGATGTGGGACACCATTCGCCAGGGCAAGGTCTACCGGGGCGAATTCATCAGCAGACGCAAGGACGGTTCGCTTTACCACGAGGAAAAGACCATCACGCCCATCCGTGACGCCGACGGCCTGATTACCCACTACGTCAGCACCGGCAAGGACGTGACCGAGCGCAGGCGCATGGAGGAAGAACTGCGCGTGCTGAACGCCTCGCTAGAGCAGCGCGTCCGCGAACGCACCGCGCAACTCGAGGACGTGAACCACGAGCTGGAAGCCTACGCCTACTCCATCTCGCATGACCTCAGAACGCCGCTGCGCCACATCGGCAGTTTCGTCGACCTGCTGGGCCGCAACCACCAGGACGACCTGCCCGAAACCGCCCGCCGTTACCTGAAGATCATCCGCGACGGGGCCGGGCAGATGGAGGCCCTGATCGACGGACTGCTGGACTTCGCCCGCACCGGACGGCACGAAATGCGCGTACAGACCGTCAACCTGTCGGTGCTGCTGCGCGAGGTGATTCATGACCTCGACCAGCACCACGCCGGCGCGGGCGTGCAGTGGACGGTGCAGCCCCTCCCGGAGGTGTGCGGCGACCTGATCTCGCTGCGCCAGGTGTTCATGAACTTGCTGTCCAACGCCGTGAAGTACTCGCACGGCCAGAGTGACCCGCAGGTCGAAATCTGGGCCACAGACGACGACCAGCAGGTGGTCATCCACGTGCGCGACAACGGCGTGGGCTTCAATATGGCGTACTATGACAAGATGTTCCGGGTGTTTCAGCGCCTGCACAACTCGGTGGACTTCGAGGGTCATGGGGTTGGGCTGGCCCATGTGCGCCGCATCGTGCTGCGCCACGGCGGGCGCGTCTGGGCCGAAAGTCAGGAGGGACAGGGCGCGACCTTCAGTGTCGCTTTGCCGCGCAAAGTCAGCGCCGCACCCCCCTTGACCTTAAGCGACCCCCCCGAGCACAGTGAAAACACCCAGCACGTCTGAATGCGCGACCCAAGGATCCGGCCTTCCAAAAGAGAAGATGATTCACGGCGATTAGGAGTTGAAGTAAACCCCTAATCGCGGACAGTGGAGCAAGGCATGCCGTCCCGGTCAGGCCGTAGGCTGATCAGCCTATGGAGGGAGATAGCCCATGCCCGGATGCACCCACAGCCGCGAATTCAAACTGGACATCCTTGAGCACATCGAGCGCAAGTAGAAAAGTACCGCCCAGGTGTGCCGTGAACACCAGTTGGCCCCGAGTCTGATTTACCGCTGGCGCAAAGAACTTGAAGTTCGTGGGGGAGCTGCTTTCACCAACGAGACAATGGCTGACCAGGCGTGAGAACGGCGTACCGCTGCATTGGAGTGGGATGTGGGGCAACTGGCGCTGGAAAACACTGTGCTGAAAAAGTCGTTGGCGAACTACTGCGCCAGGAGCGGCGTATACCGAAGTCCTGAAAGGGGCGGACACTGTACCCAGCATGTCCAGAACGGGAACTCCTCTTCAAACCCTTGGAAGAGATCAATTGACAGGATGACGCCGATCTGGATGAAGCCCGCGAGCATAGTGGGCGGTTCATTGCCCTTTACAACGCCAAATGGCTCCACTCCAGCCTCGGGTATGTGCCCCTGGCGGAGTTCGCCGCCCATTAGCATCAAACCCCGCGGTGACTTGACCCTGTTCGCCTTCTTAGGTGCAGTCCAAGTTTGCCTCCTGTGGTGAGGCTTAACTCCACCGGCACAGAACTTGCATCAATCCCACAGCCTTAGCTTTAAACGGTGGGTAGTGCTCCAGAAAATCCTTCAAGCGGC
This sequence comes from Deinococcus fonticola, assembly GCF_004634215.1. Taxonomy (NCBI): domain Bacteria; kingdom Thermotogati; phylum Deinococcota; class Deinococci; order Deinococcales; family Deinococcaceae; genus Deinococcus; species Deinococcus fonticola. The sequence continues at coordinate 125,506 of NZ_SMMH01000007.1, forward strand.
TTTGAGAGACTCAGCCACTTCCAGAAGCTTAACCCAGGGGTAGCTGTACCCCAAGACCGAATGCGGGCGGACGGTGTTGTACCAGGTGCGGAACTGAGCACATAACGCGCTCAATTCCGCTTTCTTCTGTGGTTCCTCCCTGAAAATGAACTCGTACTTGAGTGTCCGATTGACCCGCTCCAGAATCCCCATTCCACCCTGCTGGGACACCTTCGCCCTGACCCAGATACCCACCTCGCTGCATGCGGCGTTGAACTCATGTGACGTGAAGTCTGAGCCGCCATCAGACATCACGACCAGGGGTTGCTGAATACCGAGCTT